>JANNRV010000077.1:0-5147 GCA_031401775.1 Bacteroidia bacterium
GATCGAAAACGAACACGGCGGCGGAGGGATTCCGGCACCCTGAATCGAGAAATTAAATGGATTCTCGTCCGGGTCGCTATTGGGGAGGCTTACGGTTGCCGATTTATGCCAATGTGGCCAAGGGCGATTTACACATTCTATTCATTGGCAATAGCCTTACGTATACCAATGATCTGCCTGTCCTAATTAAAGAACTTGGCCTGAAGGATGGAATAACCATAACCTACTCAAGTTTGCTCTTCCCCAACTATTCATTGGAAGACCATTGGAATGAGGGGAAGGTTCAGAAGGAACTGCAAAAAGGTATTTATGATTTCGTTATCGCCCAACAAGGACCGTCTGCATTACCGGAATCGCAGGTCTTATTGTTAGATTACACTACCCGATTAGCTAATGCTTGTAAGCAAAACAAGTGCAAGCTTGCACTTTACATGGTATGGCCTTCGGCCACAAGATCGTTTGATCTTGACAATGTTATTGTATCATATACTAATGCTGCCACCTCTACCCAATCCTTGTTATGCCCTGCAGGCTTAGCGTGGAAACATGCGTGGAATGCCGATTCTACGCTTCCTTTATACTCTGCCGATAACTTTCACCCAAGCATGATGGGCAGTGCACTTGCGGCTATCACCATCTATGCTGCTCTACAGGATAAATCTACCCTTGACTTCATCCATTATCCCGAGATGTCATGGAAGGATGAGGTATCTGAAGACAAGTTGATCATCCTAAAGCAAGCAGCGCTCAAGGCATTGGGTAAGTAAAGCATCTCTTCATACTTCAACTACCATCTTACAAGACTATAGACGTTAAGACACCTCAAAGGTATTGGACGGATTGAACGAGTATCCCTTGCTTATTCCATACAAATGATCTCTTCGATTGACAGTCAATAACCATGTCAACATAGTTACCTCAAGTATAACTTCAATTAAACAATGAAATTTTCGCAATTTATTGATAGCAATGTGTTGATGATAGCCTATGAATGATCATAATCTATCATCTTGAAGTCAATCACATCGACTATAAATTCATTCATCATCATAAAAAAATAGTTAACTCTTGATGCATTTTTATTGCATAATATTTTTTTTAATCCAATGATTAACCCATTTTTAAATATTATTTGAAGAAATTAACAAACAAAACATAAAAAGTACGATGAGTCTTAATCAATTAAAGTCCATAAGTCCTGAATTTGTACCCCAAGGATTTGCAGAGAAACGAATTGATGTCATCACTAACAACCGCGCACTCTACTCCAAGCAAGACTTCAAAGCCAATGAAGTAATCGCTGAGTTTTTTTGGAAAAGTGTTCATTCCACCCCCAGCTATTTAACCGTTCAGGTCAGCGATCATGAGCATATCGAGCTGCTGCCGGAATATTTGGAGTGTGTAAATCACAGCTGTGACCCCAATTGCTTCTTTAATACCTCGTTGAAACAGTTCATTGCCCTTAAATCCATTAAGGAGGGTGAAGAGCTGACGTTCTTCTATCCTTCATCAGAGTGGGACATGGGTCAGGCCTTTCGTTGTGGCTGTGGAAGTAAAAATTGCCTCGGCCTCATCCAAGGCGCAAAATATTTACCTAAAAACGCAATCAAGAATTATCGTTTCACCGACTTCATCCAACAGAAACTTTCCTCAGTCAGGAGATGAATTTTGTCAAAAATAAGGATCAGTACTTCGTCTGGGTAATTGCTCCTTATCTGGAGACGCAGGATCCGAATCTCCAATATTATTACGATTACACCCAAAGCATTGCCGAATACACCAAAGTATTCACGGAAATCGGCTGCGAATGGAAATGGGCCAATGTTACTTTGGATTCTATTGAAAAGGTCATTCTTCAAATAAAGAATCATCCCACCCCTAAAACCAGTATTGTTATCAACCTGTGCGATGGCGATGAAACCAACGGAATCCCCGGGGTATCTGTGATCTACACCTTAGAGAAGTATAACCTAATCTATACCGGCTCCAACGATCTTTTTTATACCATCACTACCTCCAAGATACCGATGAAGGAGGCCTTTGATCGCTATGAGGTGCCTACACCGGCCTGGAAGGTGATCGAACCGGAGGAAGCCTATCCATCTTCTATTTTCGAACAAGTCGGAGATGTATTGATTGTCAAGCCTGCTATCTCTGCCGGAAGCCTCGGCCTCAGCGTAAAGAATGTGGTCAGCAATGAAGATGAATACACCGCTGTCATTGAAGAGATGCAAAATGGCTATCATGGGTGGAAGTTGGATACCGGAGGCATCTTTGTCGAAGAGTTCATCAAAGGCAGAGAGTTCACCACCTTAGTAGTGGGTTCTTCTTCCAATCCTGAAAATATCAGCGTTTACCCTCCGGTGGAAAGAGTGTTTCATTCCTCCTTGCCGGAAAAAGAACAGTTTCTATCTTTTGATCGCTTGTGGGAGACTTTTGATAAAGAAGCACCTCTTCCGGAGAATGGCACACTCTATAACTACAAGGTGGCGGAAGATCATTTAATACCTGAGCTTAAGGCGATAACGCTAAAAGCATTTCAATCTGTAGGTGGCACAGGTTACGGTAGGCTTGACATACGGATGGATCGGGAAACCGGTAAGTTTTATGTGTTGGAGATCAATGCGCAGTGCGGATTGAGTGAAGATGAAAACTATACTTCGATCGGAGCCATTTTGCGGTTTGCGAAAAAATCATTTACTTATTTAATAATTGAAATTATCGAGGACGCGTTGGTGCGTTATGGGGCAAAACATAAAGCAATACAAAAATGAAAATCTGTGTACTTCAGCCTGACTATTCCACAACTGATGTGGATTACAAAAATTATGATCCTCCAAGAGATCTCAGCAGTCTGCTTCCCGCTGATTCGGTCAATCATGTGTTCTTAAATAAGTTAACTACTTATAAGCAACTCAAGAGCTTAAGCAAAGAAGGGTATGATATCTTCGTGAATCTATGCGAAGGATACCTGGAGTGGGAAGTTCCCTCAATTGATGTGATCAACACATTGGACCTGCTCAACCTGCCCTACACAGGCCCCAACTCTATTCTTTATGATCCCCCGAAGCCACTCATGAAATACGTGGCCTATTGCGCAGGAGTAAAGACACCGTCTTCTGTTGATCTTGGCTCGATGGACGATGTAAAGGAAGTACTTGAAAAACTTTCATTCCCTATGTTTATTAAGCCGGCCAAGGCCGGAGACAGTCTTGGGGTCGATGAGCACTCGTTAGTAAAGAACGAAGCTGAGTTAAGATCAAAAGTCCGTGGCATCCTTAAAGACTATGAGGAAGTTCTCGTGGAGGAATATATTGCTGGCCGGGAATTTACAGTGCTGGTTGCTGCCAATAGAGATGGAAAGACCTCTACTGTATATAAGCCGGTCGAATACCTGTTCCCAGAAGGAAGGGAGTATAAAACCTATGCACTAAAGACTTCCGAACTGCATCCCGAGTGCAATGCACCCTGTCAGGATCCAAAGTTGGAGAAAAAACTGAAGGCTGCGACCAAGCAAATATTTGCGGCCTTCGGAGGCGTTGGCTATGCGCGTCTTGACTTTAGAGTCAATGAAAACAATGAAGTTTTCTTTCTTGAGATCAATTTCACCTGCTCTGCATTCTATATCAATGGGTACGAAGGTTCAGCCGATTACATCCTCAACAATGACCCGGCTGGCAAGAGTGGCTTCCTGAAACATATTATCGGAGAAGGTATTGCCCGTCATAGAGCGAAACAGAAAAAATATGTCATGAAAGGCAACGCGCTTTCGGGATTTGGCATCTTTGCTACGCAATCTATCCGCAAGAACGAAACACTTTTCCAGGGAGAGACCATGTCTCAGCGCATCGTTTCAAAGAGCTATGTAGAGGAAAACTGGAATGAAAAGCAAAAAGAAGATTTCAGGCACTATGCCTATCCTATCGGAAACGATGTTTATATTCTCTGGGATGAAAAACCCATGAATTGGGCTCCTCAAAATCACAGCTGCAATGCCAATACCGGCTATGAAGGATTGAACATAGTTGCGCTAAAGGATATAGCCAAAGGCGAAGAGCTGACACTTGACTACGCTCATTTCTTAGATGATAATTTTCAACCTTTCGCTTGCCTTTGCGGAAGCGACAACTGCCGTAAATTAGTTTTTGGTGAAAAAGAAAGCGGTATGGTGAAGGTTGAGGTAGAAGAGAACAGATTAATGGGCACGATGCCTAAGAAGAACTACGCTCGCCATCGGTAATCTTATATGATCCTATTCAAAGACAGGTTCAAAATCCCTGGAGTTAAAACCTTCAGGGATTTTTCCATTTATAATGAGACTCGCCATGAATTGACCTGCTCCATCAGAACACATGGCAGACCAGCCATTGCCTGTCGTTAAGTAGAGTCCTTCATGTACCTTTCCTATATAAGGGTTTTCATGTTTCATCGTACGTGGAAGAATGCACCGCTTGGAAAAACATCCTTCGATTTTGAGATTGGGCATCAATGCCATTAAGGCTTCCTTCATTTTTGCCAGATAGCGATCACTATCTCCATTCCTAAACCATTGCTGAACTTCCTTTAGGTCACTTCCAAAATGATTATCCTCTGGAAGGTTTCATCCCATCTTGAGGTAGAAATTTCCATCTGGATACTGGATAGGTTGGGCAGAGTAAATCCCTTCAAGCTGAGGAGTGTCAATTTCATAAAGTAGAGAAGGTAAGTTGGAAAGGCGAAATGCCTCCTCTTTGCTAACCTTAGCCAAAATAACGACTTCGCTTTTTGTAGTTAGGGCTAGTTTTTTCTCCAGCAAGTGGAAGAAATTTGAAAATGCCCCTGCTGCGAGGATGATCCTCCTTGCCTGATAATTACTCTTTAGTGTTGTTACTTCTGCAATTCCATTTACAAACTTCAAAGCCGTTGCCGTGTCTCTGAATACAGTTCCTCCGTTCTTTTCAAATACGCTGAGCTGTGCTTTAATCAAAAGAAGCGGATTGATATGACCCGAAGGTGATGACTCTAACATACCGACTGAGGATACAGGAAATTTGAATTCTGGAAATGCCTTTGCTAACTCTGTGTTGCTGTTATGAAATGAAGCCTTTATTCCGAATTGCTTCGCTTTAGCGGGTGCTTCTTTCAAATAATCATCCAATCCATAAGGG
>JANNRV010000078.1:0-25152 GCA_031401775.1 Bacteroidia bacterium
AAAATACGGGAGGCCGGTATTGTATGAAGGAGCCGTGTGTGGGGCCATCCCCATCATCCGCAATCTGGAAGAATACTACGATAACGATTTAATCAGCAGCATTGAAGGTATTTTCAACGGATCAACTAATTTCATTCTTACCAAAGTGTTTGAAGAGCGTAAGAATTATGCCGATGCATTGAAGCAGGCACAGGAACTTGGCTTTGCAGAATCGGATCCCAGTCTGGATGTGAAAGGATTTGATCCAAAATTTAAATTAGTGATTGCCATCGCACATACTTTTGGTGTATTCGTAAGGCCCGAGGAGGTGATCAACATTGGAATTGATAAAGTGGCAGACCTTGATTTGAAATTCGCCAGAGAAAATGGGTATGGAATAAAACTTGTCGCCAGAGCTTTTAAAGAAAACGGAAAGATCTATGGATTTGTAGCACCGCAGTTTGTGGAAAGCACCAACATGCTGGCTTCTGTGCGAAACGAATACAACGCAGTAATTGTGCAAGGTGCCTTTTCTGAAAAACAACTTTTTGTGGGCAAGGGAGCAGGTGGCTATCCAACCGGATCGGCCGTTCTTTCAGATATCTCTGCGCTTACCTACGACTACAGCTATGAATATAAAAAGCTAAGTCAACATCAATCAAATGTATTTTCCAATGATGGATCGGTAGAAGTACTTGTGAGTTTCAAGGACAAATCTCGGATAAACCCGCAGGATTTCGAAGAATTTAAAGGAGGCTATTCCGGGAATGGAAACCAATATATGAACGGATTGGTAAACCTTAACAAACTAAAAGAGTGGTCGGTAATAGACGGCATCAGTATCATTCTCACCCCTCAATTTAATTTTGTAGCCAATACGGCAGTGAAGAAAAAAGAATTGCTTGTCGCTTAGACTCATCAATTCCAATCGGGCTGCCTTTTACGGAAGGCAGCTTTTTTTTTGCCTGTTATTTAGGGCGAAATCCAACGCTTTCTTAACCAGAATGCCTCCGGGAGAAACAAAATTCCGGGTAGTAAGTTTTAAATTTTAGAACTAAAATTGAATCTTAATTTTCAACGAATTAATCGCCTGTTGCCTATATTTGTACGCTTTAAAATCGCAACCCATGATTGTTATCTCTTCCATTGTAGCCTTCACCTTTGTTATTTTACTATTGGTTTTCCTGCTGCTTCTTGCTCAGAAAAGCTTGGTTCAATCAGGCCCCGTGAAAATCGTGATCAATGGCGAAAAAACGATTACTGTTTCGGCTGGTAGTTCTTTACTCTCTACGCTGGCAAATGAGAAGATTTTCTTGCCTTCTGCTTGTGGCGGGGGCGGCACGTGCGCCATGTGTAAGTGTGTTGTTGAATCCGGTGGTGGAGATGTACTCCCAACCGAAGTGGGCCACTTAACTCGCGCAGAGCAAAAAGACCATGTGCGTCTGGGCTGTCAGGTAAAAGTTAAACAAGACCTTAATATTCGCATCCCTGACGAAATCTTTGGAATCAAAAAATGGGAATGCGAAGTCGTCTCTAATTACAATGTCTCAACATTTATTAAGGAGTTTGTGGTAAAACTCCCTCCAGGGGAAACGCTTCATTTTGAAGCAGGTGGTTATATCCAAATTGATGTGCCGGCAATCACAGCAGAATTCAAGACCATGGACATCACCCCACATCCTGAATTAGGTCATAAGCCGGAAGTATTTCAATCCGATTGGGATAAGTTTAAGCTGTGGGGTTTGAAGATGAAAAATGATGAACCTATTTTCAGAGCCTATTCAATGGCCAACCATCCCGCTGAAGGAAATATTGTGATGCTTAACATCCGTATTGCTACGCCACCTTGGGATAGGGCCAATAATAAATGGATGGACGTCAATCCTGGAATTTGTTCATCGTATGTCTTCTCCAGAAAGCCGGGAGATAAAGTTACCATCTCAGGTCCTTATGGAGAATTCCATATCAATAAAACGCAGCGCGAAATGGTATACATAGGAGGTGGTGCAGGAATGGCACCTCTTCGTGCTCAGATTTTTCATTTATTCCACACTGAAAAAACAAAGCGTAAAGTTTCCTATTGGTATGGAGGTCGCTCGAAAAAAGAATTATTCTATACTGAACACTTTCGTAAAATAGAGAAAGAATTCCCCAACTTTAAATTTCATATCGGACTTTCAGAACCTTTGCCTGAAGACAATTGGAAGGCAAATAAGAGTTTGGATGACAATGAAGGGGATGGTTACACAGGATTTATTCACAAGTGCTTGTATGATAATTATCTGGGCAAGCACGAGGCCCCAGAAGATGTTGAGTTTTATCTCTGTGGCCCTCCATTGATGAATGCGGCCGTTCTAAAAATGCTGGATGATATGGGGATTCCCAAAGAGAATGTGAGATTTGATGATTTTGGAGGATAACAAGCCTAAGCTTCTTGTTAATAAACCCTTGGCTAATTGACAAGGGTTTTTTGTTATAGATTGTTTCATAAATCTTTTTGTGAGCTTTTGACTACTTTTAAAGGACAAATGACAATTGAGGCAATAAAAAATATTGTAACACCGATCCTCTTAAGGAATAAAGTAAAGAAAGCTGCGCTATTTGGATCCGTGGTAAAGCAAAGTCATTCGCTTGAAAGTGATGTGGATATTTTAGTTGAGCTTGATGACTCACACAGCCTTTTAGATTTTATTGGCATTAAGCAGGAATTAGAAGAAGCACTCCATAAAAAGGTTGATCTGGTGGAGTATAAAGCTGTTAAACCAGCTCTCAAGAAGTATATACTAAATAATCCAGTCGCAATCTATGGGTGAGAAGCGCGATGTAAAACATTTTTTGGACGACATCATTGAGTCGATCGAGAAAATAAATTCTTACTCAAAAGATATAACAGAAGAAGAATTCCTGTCCAATGTTGAAAAACAAGACGCTATTACACGTAGAATTGAAATTATAGGTGAGGCTGTCAAAAATATTCCGGATGAAATCCGCTTTCATTTTCCGGAAATTCAGTGGAAGAAAATTGCAGGTCTTCGAGATGTTTCAATTCATAATTATTTTGGTGTAATTCCCAAAAGGCTTTGGAACTTCATCCAACAAGATTTACCATTGCTGAACGAAAAAATCATTAAAGTACGATCAAGCCTAACTGATTAATTATGGATTTAACTATCCTCTTCTCCCCGCTGGACGAATCGCTTTACGATATTCAATATCCAAACAACTCTTTTTATAAAAGTATTAAAGTATATAGTGAGAAGATACCCGATTATCGTGGTGCCCACATCGCTTTGTTTGGCATCCGCGAAGAGCGTGGTACTGATACAAATGTAGGCGCGAGCAAAGGCCCTGATGAAATCAGAAAAAAACTATATCAGCTAAAAAGAGGAACGGGTGCATACACTATTGTTGATCTTGGCAACTTAAATGCTGGTATAGATTTGGATGAGACGTATGTCCGGATTAGCGAAGTTTGCCGGATTCTATTGGAGAATAATGTGCTTCCTATTCTATTGGGAGGAACGCACGATCTTGACTACGGTCAATACCGCGGTTACGAAGAAATGGAAAAGCTGATCAACTTCCTCAACATTGACGCCTTTCTTGATCTGGACGATGCCAAAGAAAGCACTCCCTCTCGACAGCACATTCATAAGATGCTCTTGCATGAACCTAACTATTTATTGAGCTACACGCACCTGGCACATCAAACGTATTTGATAGATCCCATGTCTATTTCCATTTTAGAGAAACTTTACTTTGAAGCTTATCGCATTGGACAGCTGCGATCCAATCTTGCCGAAATGGAGCCAGCCATCCGCAATGCTGATCTGGTTTCTTTTGATATTACTGCCATTAAATCCTCCGATGCACCGGGAAATTCAAATGCTCAACCCTTTGGGCTCTCGGGAGAAGAAGCGTGTCAAATTTGTTGGTATGCGGGCTTAAATGAAAAGCTAAGTTCCATTGGCTTTTATGAATACAACCCTGACAGAGATGATCAGCGTAAGAAAACAGCATCTGTAGTTGCTACTATGATCTGGTATTTTATTGAAGGCTTCTATCATCGTAAAAATGAAACGAGTTTCAAATCCAACGACTTTATTAAGTATGTGGTTTCTATGCCCGTTCAGCCTGAAATAATAACTTTTTATAAAAGTAAGTTCACAGAAAAGTGGTGGATGGAAGTAGCCCAGCATCGGCCCGGTGCAAGGTACTCGCGTAACACCATCGTACCGTGCAGCTATACTGACTATCAAACTGCTACCAAAGGAGAATTACCCGATCGTTATATCAGTTCGCTGGCCAAATTGAGCTGACCAATTTTATTCGTATCGCAATGATTTTACCGGATTGGAAAGGGCCGTTTTAATTGTCTGTGAACAAACTATCATAAGCCCCAATCCCATAATAATGCCTATCCCTATTCCAAGTAAAGAGGGTGTGATTTCTATTTTATAGGCATACAAATCCAAGAACAGATTACCTAACAAAAAGCTGATGGGCGTTCCGATGATCACCGAAATTCCAATCAGGAGCATAAATGATTTACTCAGCAGCATAACTACATCCGCCACTGAAGCTCCCATGACTTTGCGCACTCCTACTTCCTTTATACGGATTTGTGTAGCATACATTGCCATTCCCAACATTCCAAGGCAGGCTAGTGTGACGGTGAGAAAAGTGATGTAACTGACAATGATTAGCACATCACGAAAACCAGCTTGACGGTATGCATCATCAATTTCCTCTTCCATCATCATGTAGTCAATAGGATGGATAGGGTCGAGCTTTTTCCAAATTGCCCCTATGGATGCCATCACTGATTCCTTTTGCTCAGGATTAATTTGAGCGCTGAGGTAATTGAAATTGGTTGCGCTGTAACGAAGGGCTAGTGGGCCAATCTTTGTATTTAAGGGGCGAAAATGAAAATCCTTCACTACGCCAATCACATTTAGCATAATGGAATCTTCCACATACAAAGTTTGGCCAATGGCCGATGACGGGCTGGCAAATCCAAAAGCAACGAAAGCTGCCTCATTGAGTATCACATTTTTTTCTCTATCCCCCTCCTCCGAAGAGTCAAAATTCTTACCCGCTAAAAAAATGAGGTCAATGTTTTTGATGTAACTGTCATTAACCAAAAAATCTCTCATGACAAATGGCTCATCATTTCTATTCTTTTTGTAATCGCTGGAACGGTCATTCCAGGTACCAAGCTTATGTGATACTCCACCTACATTAACAACACCGGAAAGCTGTTTTATTTCATTCGCCAGTCTTTCATAATCAACTCCCTGAAGCCGGATGTTTAACTTATTCTTTTGATCAAACCCGTAGTCTGCTGTGAGCATAAAATCAATCTGGTGATAAACAACCAGCACAACAATTACAAAAATGACAGAGAACATAAACTGAGTCACCATCAACATTTTTCTAAACGAGAGTCCTGAATAAACTTTCAGGTTACCGGCATCTTTTAACACATGGGCAGGGCGGAATGCCGAGAGATAACCCGCAGGAAGCAAGCCGGCAATAATGCCAACAATGATGGCAAATGCCACGAAAATGAAAAACAACGAATAATCCTCTTTCAAATCCATGGAAAATTCTTCATTGAGGGGCAATTGCAGATACCCGCTTTTTAAAAACTGAAGAATCACATACGATAGGATTAACGCGAAAAGCGAGAACAATACTGTTTCACCAATGAACTGAAAAAATACCTGAAAGCGTTGCGCTCCTACAACTTTGCGTACCCCTATTTCCTTGGCCCGCGAAAGTGATTTGGCAATCATCAGGTTGGTAAAATTGAATACCGACATGAGTAATACAATGCCGGCAAGTGTGCCCAGAAAAACTAAAAAGAAGGTTGGCATTCCCTGCCCCATCTGGTTGGATAGTTCGGGGCCGGGGGTGATGTCAACCAATGGATGTAGATAAAATTCATAGCCTTTATCACGGGTTTCTAACTTCAAACCTGAATAATACTTTTTATTGATCTCGCGCAATGCATCTTCTGCTTCCGCAATGGATTTCCCCTCCTTTAATTTAAAGTAAACATAATTGCCATAGTAGTCATTCCAATTGTCAAGCGAAGGACTTACCATGCCTTCCTTTTCAAAAATGGGAAGTGCAGCCGTAGAGCCAAGTAGTTCAAACTGAAAATGTGTTTTACTTGCAAACTCTTCCAACACACCGGTCACTGTAAAATCACCATACCTCATGATAGAAAGAGTTTGCCCAAGGGGTTCTGTCTTTCCAAAGATTCGTTCTGCGGTAGCCTGAGTTAGTATTAATCCGTTGGGTTCTTTAAGGGCTGTGGCCGGATTGCCCTTTAGTAATGGAAAATTAAAGACCGTCAAAAAAGACGGGTCAACGATCAATCCCTGGACGGGTACATTCACATTTCCATAGGTAGCATCACCCTCTAGTTTTCGATTGATCCTCACCACCTCTTCGGCAAAGGTATATTCATCCTTCAGCGTTCGCCCAATCGGCAAAGGGGCTGATGCATATTCATCACTACCTCCTTCTACCCGAAGGGCTCGTGTATTCACACGGAAAATCCTGTCTCTATCCTGATGAAAATTATCAAACGTGTATTGCTCCTTTATAATAATGATAATGAGCATGGCCAAAGACATGCTCACCGATAAACCAATAAGATTAATAAGCGAGAAAGTTCTATTGCGGTAGATATTTCTTAAAGCAATGGTAAGAATATTTTTCAGCATAGGTATTGATTTGAGTTTACAATGCTAAATTCAGGCCATGTTGAGAACTGCGTTATTTCGGAGATTAGCTTAACAAGAGTGTACTATTACGTACTAATCCGTCCATTGGCGGACGGTTGAAATGAACTTTTAGACTCGAGCAGAGGTTCATTTCATTATCTTTACGAATTTAAATCAAATTTTTACTGACCCATGAAATATTTGTTTCCCGTAGCGATTTTTTCAACATTTATCTGGAATTGTGATACTTCACTTACTGATCCACAGCAAATAATTGACAAAGCCATTGTTGCTTCCGGTGGAGAGAAATATCTCAATTCAACTATTGAATTTGATTTTCGGGAACGTCATTACATAGCCATTCGGGAAGGAGGAAAATTTTCTTATGAACGGATTTTTAAAGACTCTGCCAAAACAATACACGACTTTGTCAGCAACGATGGGTTTAAGCGTGAAATTGATGGGGTGGTGGCGGAAGTGGTCGATTCAATGAAAGTAAAATATACATCTTCCACTAACTCTGTTATCTATTTCGCACTGCTACCCTATGGACTGAATGATGCAGCCGTGCAGAAGAAATTTCTGGGTGAGACTATACTGGATGGCAAAGGTTATTATAAAATAGAAATATCATTTCGCCAGGACGGTGGGGGCGAAGATTTTCAGGACTTGTTTAATTACTGGGTCAGTAAAGATGATTTCAGCATTGACTTTTTATCCTACTCCTTTAGTGAGAATGATGAAATCAGTTCTCGCTTACGAAAAGCTTATAATGTCAGACGAGTCGAGAATATTTTATTCCTTGATTACATTAATTATAAACCTAAAGATAACAAGGTGCGATTCGATCAGTTAGAGGAATCGTATGAAAAAGGTGAACTAGAGGAGCTGAGTAAAATTGAACTACAAAATATTAGCGTGAAGAAGCCTTTCCCTTCCAAAGAATAAACCCAACATAGATTATCAACA
Source organism: Bacteroidia bacterium (assembly GCA_031401775.1). Classification (GTDB taxonomy): domain Bacteria; phylum Bacteroidota; class Bacteroidia; order Cytophagales; family Cyclobacteriaceae; genus ELB16-189. Next base: position 7,686 of record JANNRV010000078.1, read on the forward strand.
ATCCTGTTAGGATGAAGATCAAATTCAAATGACTAGGATTGGCAAGGGATAAAGCAGTTGAAATTGATTTGTCCACATTATTTAATCCGATGAGAAGCACCCCCCCTAAGATGATCAATAAAATAACATTGTAAAATGACGAGGGTCTATGAGGTAAGGGAATGATATCTTTATCATTAAGAATGACAATTAAATAAAATGTAATCAGAGGTAGAATCAAACCATTGAGCGCCTGCACCGCGAGGATCACAGGAATTGGTTTTACGCCACTGATGCCAAATAAAAATCCGGTAAGCAGCACCATTCCCCACACTAGCCTCACCCAACCTTTTTTTTCTATACAAAAGACCTGTGACGTAATAATTGACGCGGCATAAGGTGAGGTGATAGCCGATGAAAAGCCTGCTGCAAACAAACCAACGCCCAGAGCCAAAACACCAACCGGTCCAACCTTCTCGCGAAACTCTTCCGCCAAAGCCGGGAAAGAAGAAAACTCTCCAACAACTGTCCCCGCCAATAAAATCCAAATAGTAATCAATCCGCCAATCAAAACGGAAACCGTAAGGCCAATCCGCATGAGCGGAATGGTTTGCCCTTTGCTAATTCCGGAACCAAGAAAAAGATTATAAGGCACTATCGTTGTACCCACTAGTCCAAGTGTGATCAGCTCTGACCCCGAAGGAATTCTCGGAACGGTACTCGCGATCAATAAATCACCAAATTGAAAATCACCATGAAGCGCAAGCACAAAAAAAGCAACCCCCATCATGCCCACAAGAATTGTCATCAAGGTAGATATCCATGTTTGCCTTCCATCCCAAAGTAATAGCGCAGCACAGAAAGTAACGAGAATTGTATAAATTTTACCATCTCCTTCAATTAAGAGATTCAAACCGGATACGGCACCCAAAATATTTCCGGCCTCATAGGCAGCACAGCCCAATAAAACAGAGCCTCCAATAAAAAGCTTCACCCAAAACCCCTTCTGTTGTCCAAATTTTTTCTCTAGTGCTTTCCCCAACGAGAAGCCACTGGCAATGGTGATCCTAGCCGATGCTTCCTGAAGAATAATGCACGCTATGGTTGCAAATACAACAGCCCATAACAATTGAATCTGAAATTGCGAACCAGCCGTTACCGCAGTAGTAATAGTACCCGGGCCAATAAAGGCAGCCGAAATCACAGACCAAAGAACTACGCTGGAGATTTTGCTTGGAGTTTTCAACTATCTTGATAATTATTACTTCAAATTCCAAACATAAAAATTAGAATCACTTTCCAAAACGAATTCAGCTCTCGGATAAAGTTGATTCCCCACTGTATTTGTCTTGGCTGTTTCCAGAAGCAAGCCACACGCATTCGTAGCTCGACAAAGTTCTTTAGCCTTTTCAATAAGTTTGATGGAGACACCTTGCCCTCGATATCCGGGCGCAACAAATAAATCGTTCAACAGCCAGAGTCGCTTCATCCGGGTAGACGAGAAAATGGGGAAGAGTTGCACAAATCCCATAAAATTATTTTGTTCATCACTGGCCACAAAAATCTCTGATTCCTTGTTGATCATGCGATCTTGTAAGAACTGCCTACTCCCCAACAGATCAGACTCCTTTTTATAAAAGATTCTGTATTGATTGAATAAGTCTGCCACTTTATCCAAATCAACCATCTCTACTTTTTCTATTTTCATGTGAATAGATAAAGTTATCATGGTTTCCTTGGAGATAAAAAAACCCGAATGTCATTCGTCAATTTGATAAGATCAGGTTCATGTAAATACATCATGTGTCCCGCCTCATAGTATGTCATTTGTACCCGTTCCGGTAAAATTCCATAGCGACTAAACGTGTATTCAGCATCAAAAAAAGGTGTGACCAAATCATAGTAACCACTAGCTACCATCACCTTCAGGTCTTTGTTTCTGCGCATAGCATCCCCCAGTTTTCGTCCAACAGTAACATAAGACGGTTCCCAATAACTTCCCTCGGGAACATCACGCCACCGCCATTTTGTACCTAATTGTGAATTGGAAGTAATGTAAGGTCGATCCATTTCTACGTTTAATTTACTGGAGAGGTAATGATTAAGTGCAGCGGTGTAAGCACTCCCAATGGAGTAGCTGGCAGCATCTCCCAATGTGGGCCTATCTGCCGCCTCGTCAGATTCCATGCCCACATATCTTCCATCCAATTGACCAATCGTCATTCCCTTATCACGAAGTAATTCTTTGCGAAATCGATTTATTAAGACTCGATTATTGGAGCGCTCTATATACGCTTGGGGTAACCCCGTAAAATAAGATAGCCGTTGAGCTATCTGTTTTTTTTGATCAGCTGAAAGGCGTGTACCCTTATAAAGTGCAGGTGCATATTCATCCCAGGTGAATGTTCTTGCCTCCTCTGCAAATTGTTCCAGCGTTTTTCCACTGCCTGCTTTCCGATGGTACCAGGCTGAAGTGGCCATACTTGGTAAGTAGGTCAGATAGGAAATAATATTGTCAAGATCAGAAGTTGAACCTGCATAGTCCAATGCCTGGGAGATTAAGATAAGCCCATTTAACGATACCTCTTGCCCATCTTCCTCCAGAACAGCCGCTACTCCTGCAGCCCGGGTAGTTCCAAAACTTTCGCCTGCTATGTATTTTGGAGAGTTCCACCTTTTGTTTTTAGTTATCCACTGGCGCATAAAAAGTGCTATCGAGCGTGCATCCTCGGTTAATCCCCAATAGTCTTCAACTTTGCCCTTACCAATTACAACACTATAGCCAGTGCCAACAGGATCAATAAAAACGAGATCAGTAAGATCAAGTAAACCATAATTATTATTGATCAGTGAATAGGGTGCACCTCCATCATCGTTCTTCGCTTCACTGTCTACCTTGGTGATCATTGGTCCGAAGACTCCCATATGCAACCACACTGATGCTGAGCCTGGGCCTCCGTTGAAAATAAAAGTAACGGGGCGAGTAGTCTGATCAATTCCTTCTGCCGTATAGGCGACCGACCAAATAGACGCTGCCGGTTCATCCTTACTATTATTTAAGTGTATTTCTCCGGCAGTAGCTTTGTACTTCATCAACTTACCACCAAAGGTGCCTTGGTGATTGGTTACAAAAGACTTTGGTACAGGAATCGGCTTAATTTCTTCCTTCTTTTCCTCCTGCGCCAAGGCACCGAAAGTTGTTACTAAAAGTAAGACCGAAAGGGAATACCTGACTATGTAATATTTCATAGCAATACGTTTAAGAGATAAAAAGGTGAAGATGGTAAAAAACAACTTGGTTTTCAATCTGTCTCGTAGTAAATTAGAGTATCTCTAAAAACCTTGTCATGTTGAGCTTGTCGAAACATGTTTCCTTAGTATAGACTTTTTAGAGATACCCTTAAGATTTCAAGCTTCTATCATATGAACACGACCCGAAGAACTTTTCTCAAAAAGAGTGCTGCTGCACTTGCAGGCTCAATCCTCTTAGGTAATTCAGTGCTTGCTTTCGCTAAAAAGAAGGAGCTGGTGGGCATACAACTGTATAGCGTACGCGATGAAATGAAACTCAATCCACTAAGCACGTTGAAGCAATTAGCAGAAATGGGATATCGGTATGTTGAGCACGCTAACTATGTGGATCGTAAATTTTATGGCTATTCTGCGGTGGAGTTCAAAAAAGTATTGTCAGACCTTGGCATGAAAATGCCCAGCGGTCACACCGTCATGCGAAAACAACATTGGGATGAAACTCAGAAAGATTTTACACGCGAGTGGAAGAATACTATCGAAGATGCAGCTATCCTGGGGCAGCAGTATGTTATCAGTCCGTCCATGGAGGAGGGTCTTCAAACAAACTATAATGAACTCAAACAATTCATGGATGTATTCAATCGTTGCGGTGAACTTTGCAAAAAATCAGGAATGCAATTTGGCTATCATAATCACGACTTTGAATTCAGTCAAAAACAGAATGGGCAATCGATGTATGACATTATACTCGAATCCACTGATCCTAAACTGGTCATCCAACAACTTGATACAGGCAATCTCTTCAATGGTGGCGCTACAGCTCTTGATATTGTTACTAAGTATCCGGGGCGATTTGCGTCCATGCACGTGAAAGATGAAATTTTAAGCTCCGGCTCTAGCGAAAAATATGAAAGTACACTACTTGGAGTGGGAGTAGCGCAGGTAAAAAGGGTGATCGACATTGGGCGGGAATCGGGAGGCACACTTCATTTTATCATCGAACAAGAAGCGTATCAGGGCAAATCTCCCATCGCCTGCGCAAAAGAGAATCTTGCTCAAATGAAGGCTTGGGGTTACTGAACATCCCTGAACAGTCAAGTGTACAAATTCGGATGATCCAAGTGATAGCTTTTTCTATAAGGCACTTATCCTTATCTAGTTACTAAATCGGCAAGAGTTTTGTGTAGTCAAGCGAAAAATTGCCTATGAGAACTTTCGTTGCTCTTATTCTTTGGTGTTTGCTGTTAGTCGTGTGCTGGCCACTTGCTTTAATCATGCTATTTCTTTTCCCGCTGGTATGGCTCATCTTACTACCTTTTAGGATTGTAGGATTTACAATTGAGTTGTTATTTAAATTTGTTGGTGCTGTGCTTCTCTTTCCATTTCGAATTGTTAAAGCAATTTGAAGTAGTCCTACCCTTTACAACACGTTATTCAACTGTTCCTTAATTTTCTCAAGTTCTTCCTTCATGTCCACCACATATTTCTGCATCTCGGCATCATTGGCCTTGGAGCCAATGGTATTTATTTCCCGGCCAATTTCCTGAGCAATGAATCCTAGTTTTTTCCCATTAGATTGCTTCTCTTTCAGCACTTTCAAGAAATAGTCAAGGTGCGTCTTCAACCGAACCCGTTCTTCATGAATGTCCAGCTTCTCAATGTAAAAGATAATCTCCTGCTCAAGCCGATTGGTATCAAAGCCTTCCTCTCCGAAAAAGGCAGTAACGCTTCCTTTGATTTTACTGCGTACTTTTTCAACGCGCTTAGGGTCTAGGATTTCAACCTGTGTCAACCCGGATTGAATAGAGTTAATGTACTGAATCAGCTTTGCCTCCATTGCTTTGCCTTCCGCCAGCCTAAACTCTTCAAATTTCGCAATCGCCTCTTTCGTCAGCTTATCAACTTTTTCCCATTCAGCAGGGTCAAGTACATCTTTGCTATTATTTTGAATAACATCAGGAGAATTCAATGCCATTTGAAAAATCCAATCATAAGGCGCGACAACTCGATCTGCGAGTTTCTTTAATTCAGCATAATACGCGACAAAAAGCTCCTGATTATAGGATTGACGAAGTTCCACCTTCCCGGTTTGTTGATAGTCAATAGAGAAAGAGACTTTTCCGCGTTCCAACTTTTCTGAAATCAGGCTACGCAACTCAAGCTCCTTTTCTGAAAAGACTTTAGGCAGTCGTAGGCTTAGGTCAAGAAATTTTGAGTTGAGACTCTTTACCTCCACAGTAATATTAATATCACCAGAAGAGAACATCGCCTGACCATAGCCAGTCATTGATTTAATCATGAAAAATAAATTTGAGTGTTACGAACTGCAAGATAGAAATAAACAATTTTACAGTCGTTGAGGTCAGACTGAATCAAAAATCAAATCCTAGGGTCACAAATAGTTTTGGATTCTGCACGGTGTAATTTTCAACAGGCCAAGCGAGGTCTAGCTTTAAATAATAGCCAAGCATCATTGAACGGAAGCCAAAACCATAACTATAAAGCCATGGATTTAAGTATTCATTCAGGTTAATTTCAAATGGGCCTTCCTTTACTTGACGGGTTCTATTACTCACATCGGAGTTTAGGGGAATTGCCCCGCTCCAGCTCGACCCAATATCATAAAAGGCCGTAAATTGCATATTGCGGAAAAAATTAGAGGTAATTGGGCCCCCTGCCAATGCCCTGACGAGGGGGATCCTTAATTCTGCGTTGGCCACAGCTACACTTCGTCCATAAAGTGTAGCATAATTAAACCCTCGCAGATTAGTAGTAAACTCTGTGAAGACCAGATTATCATTATATCCACTAGTAGGCGCCAAGGGATTTTGAAGACCCTCTGTATTGGTTGAGTTACCAAACCAGTTATCCATACCGCCCAACACATATTGTTTTGGAGAGTTGCCAAAGAATGTGCCCGCATAACCTCTCACTGCGAAAACAATTTCTTTGTAAATCTTTTGATAGTGTCTAACATCAATTGAAGCTTGAGAAAATCCTGCCTCCTTATTGCCCAAGCCACCATAGGTAACAAAATTAATTTTACCTCGGGTACCTTCAATGATATTCATACCTGTGGTTATGCTGTTGTCATAAACAATCTCAGCTTTGGTACCTGCATAATTCTGCTGCTTGGAAGCAGCAAATACGGGAGGGCTTGCCGGGGAACTATCACTACCACGATCTATGTAGCGGGTGAATCCAAGAAAAGGCTTGATCGACACACGGGTTCTAACAGACAAGGGTAGGGAGGCAGAAGCCTCCACTTTTTGCCAGGAGTATTTTTGAAGTGTTGGATTATTATCCCAAAAAATTACTTTGCGGTCAATGCGTGCGCCATAATCAATACGATGAGGCAGGTATTGAATTTCCCCATAAATATCTCCGCTCTTCCAGTCAAATGCTGTCTGTATGCCTCCAAAGAATCGATAGTTTTCCAAAATATCATTCATCTGTGTTTCTAGCCGCACACTGAATCCACGAAGGGGATCAATGACAAAATTAGTGACAAGATTTTCGTAAGTAACTTTTGGCTCATACGGATAAGGGCCCGTGATACGGCTACTTTCACGTGCCTTCATGTATCTCGACAAAAATGTTTCGCTTGGTTGCTTTGCTTTTACTGCATCATCTTCAAAAACATAGTCTTCTGTGTTAATGGCTTTTTCAACTTTCTTAGGAGTGATAAGGGTATCTTTTTTTACTTGTAGGCCTTCAAATACATACTCATCAGTATTGATTACATTACTCTTCGTTAAATTGGCGGAATCCAATTTAACAGGATTAGATATCTGTTCAATGGTGTCTTTTTTCTCCCTCAATCGGGAGTTGATGAGTTCCTTGATAGACATTCCTTTCGTTGGCTCCTGCTTTCTCTTTTCACTGATTGACTTAGCCTGAAGCACTTCCTTCCTTCGCGTAGCCGGTGTAAAAATCTGCCGCTCTAAATTAAAACTTGGGAAGAGAAAAATATCTTCCGTCAGATTTTTGGTCATTACAACCGAAAGCATGCTGGTAACAAAATTCAGATCATAATCTTTAATGCCAGAATTAAAATTGGTGATTTGGGAGTAAATGCCCGATTGACGATTGAATTTAAACAAATTGGTAATGCCTCGTTGGTCGCTTAAATAATAAAAATTGTTTTCATCATAGGCACGAGGATAGTAATCTTTGCTAAGCGTGTTGGTTACACGGGTAACTATATTGGTGGTCGTGTCCAGGTTGAGGATAAAGAGGTTATAATTGGAAGTGATCTTTTGAAAATCGCGCGCCTTATTTGTCAGTACGGTATCCGTGGTGCGGTTGGAGGTGAACACAACATTATTTGAGTTGGGGATAAACGATGGATCGAGATCATCAAAAATATCATTTGTAAGCCGCTTGGTACGATCTTGCCGACTACTGATCAAAAACAAATCGTTTTGACCTTGCTGATCGGCACTTAATACGGCCAGTCTTCCATTGGCGGAGAAATCAAAGCTTCTAATATTACTAAACCGATCCAAATCGCGAGGCAATTTACTTCTTGTATTAAGATCATAAAGCCAAAAGATATACTGCCCGTTTTTTATTCCAATTACACCCAACGTATTTTGATCTGCCCAACTGATAAGAGGTTCGCGGTAATCAACGTCCTGTTTGAAAACCTTATTGCCGCCATTAAGTATAACTGTCTCCTTACCGTTGTCAAGAGATTTCACTCGTACAATAAATTTTCCGCGGTCATTTTCAGCATAGGCTACTTTCTTTCCATCTGGACTTATTTTCACCGTTGTGTAGGCCATCGTTTTATTGTGCTTTGGACTGAATTTAACAGAATCGGAAGGTGCCTCATAGCTTTTGCTTACGCGTTCTTCCTGAGAAAGATAAAACTGCTTCCAATCGAACATTAATTGCTTGAAGCTTACACCAAGTGTGATAAGTACACTTTTCTGTTCATTGCGAATGACACGTGTATAATTAAGGATATTTGAAATACTGCCCTTGCCGTATTTCTCTACGATGTAATTCCAAATCGATTGTCCTACCAAAGCCCCTTCCTTATCGGTTAGCCGCAAAGCTTTATTTACTCGTTTGCTCCGCACCAACTGGCGGACATAATCGTCCATTTCAGCATTCCAACCTTTGGCAGCATACAACGAAGCTCCATCAACAAACCAATCGGGTAGATTGAGTAAAACAGAATTCTGAAACATATCTTTCAGACTTCCGCCAAACATCATTTCATTCACCATTAGGTCAGCCATCTTATAAATGAGCTCTTCTTTAAATTCACTCAGCGTTCCAGGATGTGCGATCTCGATGTAGGGTTTAATGAATTCCGTTTCGCCACCTACATTGAACCTCGTCTGATTCAAGCCCATGTTGCTTTGCTGCAAGTCCGTGATTGAATTGTAGAGAAAAACTTTGGTCTTGAGATAAGGTGGATAACCAATGAGATCGGTAATACGATCAAACTCTGACTCAATGTACTTAAGTGCTTCAGTAGCTACTTTTCTACGATCTTCATAGTAATAAACATCAAAATTTTCCGAGCTGACGTACTGCCATCTGAATTGTTTATATTGAATTCGATTTTTACCAAATGTCTCTATCGATTGTTGTCCATACAACGAAAGAGAAGCCATCACTAAAGCCAACGCCCGCAAAAACCCAAACAATCGACTCATACTGGTATCACTAGAATTTCGAAGATAACGCTTTAAATGGGGAAAATGCTTCAAGAAAACATCACATTTTTGAATAAAATCTTTCAATACTGACCTCTTTATCAATTTCTCCCACACCAGTCAGCCAATCTGCCAATTGACCTGAAAAATAGGGAGCTAGACTAACACCTTTCGTGCCGAGTCCATTAAAAATTAAAATCTTCTTATCATGGGGATGAGAGCCCATAAGTGGCCTCCGGTCAGATGTGGTCGGGCGGATACCCCAATCTTGGTGAGTAATTTTGTAAGGCATACTGATGAGACCATCCAGTTTTGCTATTAATTCTTTTTGGGCTGCTTCTGATACTTCAGTGGTCCTATCCTGGGTACTATAGGTAGCCCCCACTTTATACTCGTATTCATGATGATCTGGGACGACATAAACTCCTCGATTGTAAATATGATCTAAGGATTGAGTCAATCTGATTTGCAATGTTTCACCCTTAAGAGGCCGAAGCTGCAATTGCTTAAAATAATTATTAGCAGCGTCTGTCATGCCTCCACAAAAAATAATTTTATCAGCGTGAAGGTCATCATATTCAATATGGCTATCACTCACTTTTACTGGTTCTAAATTAAAATTCTCTTCACGATAAGAATTTATTTCATTCAACTCAGTGCGTACTGCAGCAATAAATGAAAGCGTATCGAGAAATCCACTTTGTTTGAGTAAAAGTCCACCCAACGAATCGTGTACCTGCCTGCTAAAGGTTGATTTGATAAATACCTTCTCTATATAGTCCTTCACTTCAGGCTCTTCGCTTTTCGCCATCCATTCATTCTGCTCCTCTATTGTAAGAAAAGGTCGATAGAGATTTTGCGGAAAGAAAAACCTCTTTCCAAGTTTGATTTCCGCATTCTTATAAAAGGAGAATAAAAAAGGAAACAACAAATCCGCCTTCCAGGTCTTAGTCATTACACGCCCCGTAATAGGATTGAATAAACCTGCAGCCACAGCAGAAGCCCTATTCAAATGAGGTTGATCAAAAACCACAAAAGTTTTCCCTCGCTCCATCAACTGAATGGCAAGGCAAGAGCCCGCTAACCCCTGACCGACAATTAAATAATCAACTTTTCTATAACTCATCTGTTACTACATCAGGAAAGAGACCGCAAAGATTGAACTTTTAAGCTTTGTTATTACTACGAGGTTAAGGTAACTTTGGGGTCGCATCTGAATTTCTATGACGGTTCAAACTTTTACATTCAATCCATTTCAGGAAAATACTTACGTAATCTATGACGAAACGCGCGAGGCGGCTATTATTGACCCAGGCTGTTATGACCCGGCAGAACAAAAAGTGCTGGATCAATTCGTCATCCAAAATAACCTTATAGTCAAGTACCTTTTAAATACGCATTGTCATATCGATCATGTTTTAGGTAATGCACATGTACTAATGAAATACAACGTGCCTTTTCTCATTCACAAAAATGAAGAAGCCTTATTAAGGGCGGTAAAAACCTACTCATCAAATTACGGTTTCCAGCAATATCATGAAGCACTGCCCAGTGGATATCTTGCTGAGGGAGATAAAATTAATTTTGGCAAGACCGAACTTGAGGTGATTTTTCTGCCAGGTCACTCCCCGGGGCATGTCGGATTTTATCATCGAAATGATAAGGTTATACTCAGTGGTGATGTTCTTTTCGAAGGCAGCATTGGCAGAACCGATCTTCCAGGTGGCGATTTTAATACGTTGATCGACAGCATTCATAAGAAACTTTTTACCTTACCCAATGATGTAATTGTTTATCCCGGTCATGGCAATAGCACTATACTGGCAGAAGAAAAAAGTACCAACCATTTTTGCGCTTTGAGTCTTTCCAAATGAATTTACTTCGTCATTTACCCAACGCGCTTACGTGCGGAAATCTTTTTTGCGGGTGCATAGGAATTCTCTTTGCTGTTCAATACTCACCGACCACCGCAGCCTATTTTGTATGGGCAGCATGTGTTTTTGATTTTTTTGATGGCTTTGCAGCACGGGCTCTCCACTACTCCTCACCTATTGGCAAAGAGTTGGATTCATTGGCCGACATGGTAAGCTTTGGTGTGCTTCCCGCAATTACTATGTTTTCCCTGATTGAATCTCATACGTTCAATTCATTTTTTTCATATAGCGCTTTCTCGCTGGCTATTTTTTCAGCGCTTCGCTTAGCTAAGTTCAATATCGATGAGCGGCAAAAAGAATCATTCATCGGATTGCCGGTTCCTGCAAATGCATTGTTTATCACTGGACTCATTTTTCTCCCCCCTCCATTTGATCAAGTAACCTCAAGTGTTGCCTGGCTGATTGCGATTACGATCACCTTTTCATTTTTGCTGGTCTCCCCATTAGAGTTGTTCGCCCTCAAATTCAAAAACTTTGGTTGGGCCGACAATAAAATCAGGTTTACTTTTATAATTGTTTCGGTATTACTGTTGGCCCTCTTTAAAACAGGCGCAATTCCACTAATCATACTATTGTATATCGCTTTTTCGTTAGGTAACCGGGTATTAAGTACTCGGAAAAATTAAGCCTTGGCTGTACGTTTAAAAATTATATTGCTCCTGCTGGGAATAGGCCCAGGATCACTTCTATATGCTCAGGTACAGCCAGTACCATTGAGTTCAGGAAAGTGGTATAAATTTTCTGTATCACGTGATGGCGTTTTCAAAATCGACTATAACTTGCTTAAGAAGGCCGGGATAAATCCTGATGAAATTAATCCAAAAACACTTCAGCTCTTTGGAGCCGGCAATGGCATGCTACCTCAAAAGAATAGCGTACCGCGAAATACCCTTAGTGAACTTGCTATTTCTGTTCAAGGAGAGGAGGATGGCAAGTTTAATAAAGAAGACTTCATTGTATTTTTTGGACAGGGTCCGGATAGTTATCATTTTGATATAGCCAAAGATATTTTTTGGTATGAGAATAATTTATTCTCTGAAAAAAACTTCTACTTCCTTACTGTGGGAGCAACAACCGGGAAGCGCCTGACAGATGAAAGTAACATCGTAAGCACAACTGGTTTTCCCGTCATCAATGAATATGATGACCTTGGGTATTATGAAACAGATCAATACAATGAATTAAAGTCAGGTCGAGATTGGTTTGGCGAACAGTTTGATGCCAAGACCGAAATCATTGTACGATTTGATCTCCCGGGAATAGTAGAAAATTCCTCCATCAAAATGGTTTCGAATGTCATGGCCCAATCCTTTAACGGTTCATCCTTCAAAGTTTTTTTCAATGATGTCCCAGTAGTAGAGCAAGTTGTAGAAACCATTTCCAATACCACTTACGGAATCAAAGGCAAAGAAGCAATTGATACACTCTCATTTAGTGCTACAAGTGTAAATGCACCAAGCCGTTCAAATCAGGATATAAAATATCAATATATTAAGGCAACTTCGGGCAAGTCGATTGGCTACTTGGATTATTTTCTTTTTTCGTTTAAACGAAAACTAGCCATCTATGGCAATCAAACTATTTTTTCCGCTTCACAAAGTATAACCAATCCCGTTTCAACTTTTGAGATCGCCTCTGTGTCGACAAAAATTTGGGACGTAACCGATCCTTGGAATAGCAAAAACCAATTATTTAGTTCTTCAACGACCAATTCCTCTTTTTCTGTCGCCAGTAACTCATTGAGGCGGTTTGTGGCCTTTAAAGAAGTTGACTTAGCTCCTGTTTTTGAAACCGAGATCCCTAATCAAAATCTCTCCGCCATGTCATCCCCGGATTTATTAATTATAACGCACCCGGATTTAAAAAGCGAAGCTCTCCGTCTTTCAACTCATCGTCAAAATCATTCCAAAATTTCAACTCAAGTAGCCACCATTACAGAGATCTATAATCATTACTCCGGAGGCAGACAGGATGTTACTGCCCTACGTGATTTCGCAAAAGACCTTTATAATAGATCGGGTAACGGACTTAACAATCTCTTGCTGTTTGGCCGTTGCTCATACGATTATAAAAACCGGGTATTAGCCAATACCAACCTTGTTCCTACCTATGAATCACAAAATTCCTTAAGCCCGCTGGAAACCTATTCATCCGATGATTATTTCGCTTTCCTCGAACCCGATGAAGGCGAATGGAATGAGAATCCAACACAGAATCATTCGATGGATATTGGTGTCGGGAGGCTTTCTGTAAAAAACAAAACAGAAGCAAAAGATGTGGTGGACAAACTTATTGACTACGATATCAATCAAAACTCATTCGCGCCTTGGAGAAAAAATATTCTGTTCGTTGCCGATGATGGTGACTTTAATATTCATCAGGGTCAGGCCGACCAATTGGCGGCAAAGATTGACCTTGAGCATCCAGAGCTAAACATAAAAAAAACATACCTCGATTATTATGCACAAGTTGAAAAACCAAGCGGCCAGATCTCACCTGATGCAAATGAATCGCTAAATAATGCAGTGAAGAGTGGCGCTGCCATTGTTAATTTCACCGGTCATGGGTCAGAGCAAGTATGGATGCAAGAACGTATTCTCGATGACGTAATGATTAAAGGCTGGAAAAACGCACCTCAGTATCCTCTCTTTGTAACCGCTACTTGCGAATTCGGTCGTCACGATGATCCCGGTCAAATATCGAGTGGAGAAAAAGTATTGCTTCAAAAAAAAGGAGGTGGTATTGGGCTAGTAACTACAGCCCGACCAGTCAATTCAAGTACCAATTTTACATTGAACAAAGCATTTTACGATGCACTATTTACAAAAAGCAATGGCAAATATCGTGACCTGGGAGCGGTCTTTCGCGATACAAAGAATAATAGCGTGAGCGGTGTGGCCAACAGAAATTTTTCCTTATTAGGTGATCCTTCTATGAAACTCATGCTCTCCGATAATGAAGTTAAGATTACTGAAATGAAGACGCTCTCCAATTCAGATACACTGAAAGCACTCTCTCGGGTGAGTATTAAAGGCGAAATACTTCAGCAAGGAATACGATGGAATGATTTTTCCGGAGAACTTGAAGCCACTCTTTTTGACAAAGAGGAAGCTTTCAAGACACTCGGAGATGAGAATCCTGTTTTTACTTATCAACTTTGGGATAATGCTCTTTTTCGTGGTAAGGCGAGTGTTATTAATGGGGGCTTTGCGTTTGAATTTGTCATGCCCAAAAATATTGATCAACAAATCGGACTTGGAAAAATGATTTTGTATGCTAACACAAAAGACCTAAATGATGCTCAAGGTTCTCTCACCAATTTTAAAATTGGTAAAAGTGAAATTAACCCAGCTCCCGATAGTAAAGCTCCCGGGATTGAGCTCTTTATGGGCGATACAACTTATATCAGCGGAGGGCTAGTCGGTCCAAACACAACGCTTGTTGTTAGATTAGAAGATGAAAATGGTATTAACATTTCTAAGCGCGATAAAATTCACAACCTCACCGCACTCCTTGATGACTCGATCTACTATGTCCTGAACGAATATTACATCAGTGACAAAAACGATTATGCCCATGGGCTCGCACTATTTCCTTTAACTGATTTGAAAAAAGGGAAGCATTCGGTTACCGTTGGCGCTTCTGATACATATAACAATCGCTCAACAGCTAAAATAGACTTCGTGGTTACGGATGGGAATCAAATCGTTATTGATGACTTCGTTAATTACCCCAACCCTTTTAGTGATTACACTACCCTGGAGTTTGTTCACAGCCGTGTAGGAGAAGATTTGGAAGCCAACTTAGAAATTTACAATATGACTGGGCAATTAATGGACACGAAACAGTTCAGCATCCCCTCAAGTCAATACAGAGTTGCCTTGGATTCTTGGGATGGGAAAGACACTCTTGGAAATAAATTAGGTACCGGGGTATATCTGGCCAAACTTTCTGTTCGTTCATTGCTGGATGGGTCGAAAAATGAACAATTTACCAAGCTAATTATCCTTAATTGATTATCTTTAGCCCTTAGATCTTGATTATGAAGAAGTTAAGTTTTTTGTGCGTTTTAACGATTGCGGTGTGCACTTCCACATTGGCCCAAACCGGTTCCCTACAAGGCACCTTAATTGGTCAGGACAGCACAAATAAAATTATTACAACAGCTGTTCCCTTTCTCTCTATCACACCAGACGCTCGGGCTGCTGGTATGGGAGATGCAGGGGCCGCAACGTCACCAGATGCAAATGCTGGCTATTGGAATGCAGGGAAACTTGCTTTCATTGACAAAGCATATGGTGGCTCGGCATCTTATACTCCCTGGCTGGGAAAGATCATCAACGACATGTCGATATTTTATCTCTCCGGATTTTATAAAATTACGCGTGAGCAAACCGTGGCCGCTTCCATGAAATATTTCAATCTTGGTGAAATCCAGTTTCGTGATGTTAACAATGTTGATCAGGGAAGATTCAATCCAAGAGAATTTTCTTTCGATGTTACCTACTCAAGGTTACTAACGGAACATCTTGGCATCGGTGGCGCATTAAGGTATATTCATTCCAATCTTACAGGAGCTTTGTCAACAGGTTCGTTAGATGCAAGACCCGGAAATTCGGTAGCAGTGGATATTGGAGTTTTCTACACTAAACCTTTTGTCTCAAACAATTCTGTTCTGTCTTTAGCGGGTTCGATTAGTAATATCGGTGCCAAAATTTCTTATTCCGATGCTAACAATAAAGACTTTATTCCAACCGACCTACGGTTAGGGGCTGCCTACAAGGCAGAACTAAATCCATATCATAGCTTAACCTTCGCGCTTGATTTTAATAAGTTGATGGTGCCAAGTCCCTATCCCGGCAGCAAATCGAAGCCGTTGATTGGTGGAATGCTTGGTTCTTTTACGGATGCCACAGGAGGGTTCTCTGAAGAGATACATGAAATTACTACTTCTCTTGGGATGGAGTATTGGTACAATAATGTCTTTGCGGGTAGATTGGGCTTCTTTAATGAAGCTAAGGATAAAGGGAATAGAAAGTATTTGACTGCTGGACTTGGAGCTAGATATAAGAAATTTGGCTTTGATGTCGCCTATATGGTACCTACCAATAAACGTGAAAATGCCCTGGCTGAAACGCTTCGTTTCACACTGATGATCATGATGGATAACCTAGTGAAGGAAGAAGAGTCTGTCACTGATTAATTAATGCTCGATCGAAAGATTGCACCTTCGTTTGTAAAGACAAATTCCTTACAACTTCCTGATTCCTTTCTGATAGATTTGCCTTCAGGTCTGCAAATACATCATATTGAAGGTGTTCAACAAAATGTACTTAAAGTAGAGTTCTTATTTAATGCCGGTAAATGGTTTGAGCCTAAAGTTGGACTCTCAAACTTTACTGCTCAAATGCTGGAGAAAGGTACCGCTCGGAAATCCGCCTTGGAAATTTCTGAATTACTCGATCAATTTGGATCTCACCTTGAAATCTCACCGGGATTTGATTTTGTTTCTATTTCAATCTATGCTTTAAAAGATAAAATAAAGCAAATCCTCCCAGTTTTTCTTGATATCCTTAGCACTCCTTCCTTTCTAGAAAAAGAGTGGGTGCAAATGCAGAACATTGCCATTCAAAATCTAAAGGTAACTGAGGAGAAGACTAGTTTTTTGGCCTCTAAATTTATTCGCAAAAATATTTTTGGTGAAGCTCACCCTTACGGCCCCTCCGTGGAACAACACCATATTAAAGATATCTCGGTCCATGACATGTCAGACTACTTTCAATCAGCCTTTAAAGTCAATCGGATCTATATTGTTGGTAATCTTAATGATTCTGAGATCGCACGTTTTGTCAGTGCCTTCAGTCAATTTACTACCTCCAAAAACAGTATTTCATCAATTCGAAAATTTGTTGAAGGTCCAACCCATCAATATGTTGAAAAGAAAAATACTGTTCAATCCTCTATTCGGCTTGGCAAGAAGAGTCTTCTTAAATCACATCCAGAATATTTCGACCTCCAAATTCTAAATCACTTATTAGGTGGATATTTTGGATCAAGGCTCATGAAAAATATTCGGGAAGAAAAAGGTCTTACGTATGGAATTCATTCCTCAATCAGTGCCTTTCGAAATGAAAGCCTACTCATGATTGGCGCTGACGTTGATAAGAACAATGTAGTACTTGCAATCCGGGAAATAAAAAATGAATTAAAGAAAATAAGAACGGAAGAAGTAGATTCTCAAGAACTCACACTCGCAAAAAATCATTTCATAGGAAGCCTGCAATCCGACATGGCAAATCCTTTCTCAGTGGCAGAAAAAATTAAAAATATTCAAATCTCCAATCTGGAAAATAATTTTTATCAAGATCTTATTGATAGAGTAGATCAAATAACACCTTCGGAAATCAAGCTAGCTGCTGAATCCCATTTCCATGAAGAGAGTTTCTTTGAAGTTACCGTAGGTTAAAATTAAAATTCAGAGAGGCCATAAAAAAACCCTATCAGAAATCTGACAGGGTTTTGGTAAAAAAAGGCAACGACTTACTCTCCCGGGGTTTAACCTAGTACCATCAGCGCGGGTGGGCTTAACTTCTCTGTTCGGAATGGGAAGAGGTGATCCCCACCGCTATA
>JANNRV010000079.1:0-9219 GCA_031401775.1 Bacteroidia bacterium
GGCCATCGTTGAAATTCAATTTGCAGATTACATCTGGCCGGGCATGAATCAATTAGTGGAAGAGCTTTCTAAAAGTTGCTACCTCACCAAAGGAAAGTTTCCAATTCAATCTCTCATCAGAGTACCAGTAGGTGCGTATGGCGGAGGCGGCCCTTATCATTCAGGAAGTATTGAATCAACGCTGTTAACCATAAGAGGCATTAAAGTAGTGTATCCATCGAACGCTGCCGACATGAAAGGTCTGCTGAAAGCCTCTTTCTATGATCCGAATCCTGTCGTCCTGTTGGAGCATAAAGGGTTGTACTGGAGCAAAGTACCGGGCACACTGGAGGCCAAAAGAATTGAGCCAGACGAGGATTACGTGATTCCATTGGGCAAAGCGAAAAGCATTCAGCAGGCATCCGAAGAAAAAATAGGGCAAGGTGAGTCAGCTGTGATCATCACGTATGGTATGGGAGTCTATTGGGCGAAAGAGGCTTCGCTTGAATTTAAAGACCGAATCGAGATCATGGATTTGCGTACGTTAAATCCGATCGACTGGCCAGCGATAGTTGAAGCAGTGAAAAAGCATGGGAGGGCTTTTGTCCTTACAGAAGAACCATTATTAAATTCGTTTGCCGAATCATTGGCAGGAAGAATTGCTAAAGAATGCTTTGCCTATTTAGATGCACCCGTCTGGACGTTGGGCGCTTCCAATCTTCCGGCCGTTCCACTCAATCGTGATCTGGAAATGATGATGCTCCCCAATGCAGAGAAAGTAGCAGCAGCATTAAGGGAATTATTATCCTATTGATTCTGACTTCCCGACTTTTCTGACTTCCCGACTTCCCGACTTTTCAGACTTTACTGACTCCTGTCTTACTACTTACTTCTTACTACTTACTACTTACATCTCACATCTCACATCTTACATTTTACATCTCACATCTCACATCTCACATCTTACATCTCACATCTTACATCTCACATCTTACATCTCACATCTTACATCTTACATCTCACATCTTACATCTTACTTCTCACATCTTACATCTCATCAAAAAGGATACCCTATCCCAATATTAAAAATAACGGGCTCCTTTTCCGTACCAAAAGGTTTGAAGAACTTAGCCTTATTGAGAACAAAACGATCTCCTTCCTGACGAGAGGGGTCATATGCCTTAATACCAGCGTCAAAACGCAACACGAGAAAAGAGAAATCAAAACGTAATCCAAAGCCAGTGCCAACTGCGATCTCTTTGATAAAGGTATCAAATGCGAATTTTGTATTTCCGGTCCAGGGAGCTTGAGTGGGATCGGTAGATGGCGCAACTACATTTTGCCGGAACAGCCAAACGTTGCCGGCATCGACAAAAATGGCACCGCTGACAAAACCGAAAAGTTTCTTTCTCAACTCGATACTTCCCTCTAATAAAATTTCTCCCGGCCTTTCATACTTATAATCGAATAACCCATTATTTTCAGGATCAGTAGAAAGCGGAGGAGGAGCAGTGCCAATACCAAGACGCCTGGGTCTCCAGGCTCTGACACTATTACTTCCTCCGGCAAAGAAATATTTTTCGTAGGGCAAGACATTGTCTGAATTATAAGAATAACCTGCACCCATATTCAGCCGATAGGCCAGAATCGTATTCTTGTCAATCACATCATTTCTTCGTAGATCGGCATTGAGTCTTACGTATTGATAAAGCTGCAAACCCTCCTTGGTAGCAAGCTTTGGAGTATAGATACCAAAAAAAGTACCGCCACTTTCTGCCTGAACCCGAATGTAGTAGGAGCTTTTTTTGGTATTACCATAATTATTGGGATTCCACGTCAAAGAGAAAATCATGCTACTCACAAACGAGGGCTTAAAAGTATTGATCAGGTTGTTGCCTTGGGATTGTTGTAGGTCAAGAAGAAGAGATTCAAAAGCCGGGTCAAGAGTGGAACGAATAATATTCAGATTGGCCAACGTAAATGAATAAAGTGTCCGGTGCGTATTCTCCCACGTGTAGGTATGAGAGAAGGTTGTTATACTCCGATTGTACTCAGGTCGATCAGTATACGTGTAACCGGCCAACATCTTGGTGCGTGGATTGTATTTTCCAAAACCTTTCGCAGTGACGGCCTTAAAAGGAAATAAAAACACGGGGAAAGTGATCGAGGCGTTAGCGCCAGCTTCCGTACTTTTATAAAAGTTTCCAGTGCTGGTAGCAGAGGCCACCCCTTCGAAACCAAACCGTCCTCCAATTTCAAAAATTTCAAGGCCTCCAAATAAATTTCTTTTCTTCAGGTTGGTGCTCAGATACGGGCCGGGGAAGCCTTGGGATACGGTCAATCCGGCCTCATTTGACCAGGAGAAACGATCTAACGGACTGGCAAATATATTGGCAATAAATTTTCCACCCGAAGTGTCATAATTAATGTTAACGAATTTGAAAACATCAAGGTTGACAAGCTGTCGCTGCGTGCTGAAGGTCTTGGTGCGACTATAAACACTATCCTGTTCCAGGAATACCCGTTGACTTAGAATTTTGTTGCTGTATTCATGCTTGAAATACTGGAAGTTAATCCCATTGACCAAATTACTTTTTCGTTCATCCTCCTTGCCCTTGGGCGTAACACCTGCATCGGTGATAAAATTGATGGAATCAATGGAAAAGAGTTTGTGAAAATCTTGTTTGGCAGGATTTCGGATCTCTGTTCGTAAGGCAATCTGATGCCGATGGTGATAGGTAGTGTCAATGTCAAAATGAATGTATTGCCGGCTAAAGTCATAGTAGCCATGATCTTTCATCAATAAGTCAATGCGCTCACGCTCCCGACTGATTTTATCCTGATCAAATCGATCTCCTATTTTAAGAAGGCTTTCGGTGCGGTGGCGAAAATATAAGATAGCAACGATACTGTCTTGGATGTCGGTAGAGAGGGTGTCATAAGAATAACTGCTGCCGGGGCTGACGAGATAAACAATACCTACCCTTCGCTTGTATTCTTTTAATTCAGCCGTAGTCTTGCTAAGAAAATAGCCCTTGGAGAAAAGAAAGTTGTTAATTTTATCAATGGTGGCCTTCACTTGGGCACTGTCAAACACAGCAGCAGGCTCTCCCCACTGCATGAAATGATTTCCGTTTTCAATCTTGGCGTTGATCAAATCGATCTTTCGTAACTTGCGATATTGGAGGCTCGCTTTTTTGCGCGGATCATTGGCTCTTTCAATTTTGCGGTCGAATTTTTTAGTCTTACTTTCCTTTCGGTCAATAAATTTTTGTTTGTTGTAGCGTTTCTCCCCGGTGTGATGCATCCATACCAGATAATTGATAGGAAGTCCAAGAATTTTTCTATTCACTTTCTGGGTGTACAAGTCATTCATGCCCTCAAGTTTAAATCCTTTGGGCACCCGAAGAGATTGCCGGTACAAGAGCTTTTGGCTGTCCTTCATATAAAGAGTACCAATACAACTGGAAAGCAGCCCGGATAAGCTCAGGAGTAGCAGAAAATATTTATATTTCTTCTTTAACAGGCCCAATATGATTTCAAAAGCGCGCATCAAGTACATCAAATCCTTGCAAGTAAAGAAATACCGAAAGGAGGAGCAATTGTTTCTGGTGGAAGGGGCAAAAAGCGTAGAAGAATTGCTTCGGTCAGATTTTGTAGTAAAATGGGTGGCAGCCACAGAATCATTTCAAGAGGCTCATCCCAAACTGCTGAAAGGAAGAGGACGGGAAGTAGTGACCACCTCGGATGAAGAATTAACGGATATCGGCACATTGCAAAGCAATAATGGAGCACTGGCAGTGGCACAGATGAAGACGAATAAGGCTCCCGTGGCTCAACCCGGAGAAATGATACTCGTCTTGGACGACATACGTGACCCCGGTAATTTGGGGACAATCATCCGCACTGCGGACTGGTATGGAATTAAAAACATCGTTGTCTCCGAAGAGACCGCTGACTTCTATAATCCTAAAACAATCAGTGCTTCAATGGGATCCTTTTGCCGCATGAACGTGTATTATGTGGAGTTAAAGCAATACCTTGCGTCAGTGTCAGGGTTGATTTATGGAGCCTATCTCCGGGGAGAAAACATTCACCGCATGTCTATTCCTAAAAAGGGAGGACATTTAGTAATTGGAAATGAATCTCGGGGCATAGCTGAAGACCTTGAAAAATTCATTCAGAACAAAATTACAATTCCCACATTCGGTACTGCCGAATCCCTAAATGCGGGCGTAGCCACTGGAATCATTCTGGATAATTTCAGAAGATCAGAGAAATGAATTGCTGCCTGAGGCGGCTTCTTCAGAAAGAGTCTTCGCATGTTCTTTTCCCAGATAACGATCAATAAGGTAGTGCCCTGCATAGATGACCGGTGTCAGCAGGATGGCCACAGCAAATTTATAGAGGTAGTTCGTTAGTCCTATGGCAATGATTTGTGAATTGGAAAAGATACCTGCAAAAGCGATGTAGAGGACAACAAAACTGTCAACGAGTTGAGAGACCAGCGTAGATCCAGTTGCCCGCAGCCACAACATTTTCGGGCCGGTAATTTTTCGCATACGTTGAAAGACATAAACGTCAACCAATTGCCCAAGAAGGAAAGCGAAAAGAGAACCGAGAATAATACGCTGCCCCTGACCGAAAATTTTAGTGAAAGCAAAATTCATATTAAAGAAATTTCCCTCCACATCTTTGTTATTAGCATCCATCCACCAGTCTGCAGGCGGTAGCCGGATGGCAAAGAAAATAACAACAAAAGCATACGCGATGAGCCCGGCAGTAAGGTAACTAATGCGCTTCACTCCGGGCTTGCCAAAATATTCGTTGATAAGATCAGAAGTGATAAACACCACGGGCCAGATCACAGCACCGGCCGTTAGATTAAAATCCATAGTGAATCCCAGGATATTTAAATGAGCGGGAGTAAGACCCAGGGCCCCTTCTCCCGAAAAGATTTTCACTCCAATCATTTCGGCAATGATGGCATTGGTAAGGAATATCCCGCTGAGGACAATAAAGAGCCGATGTTTTTTTTGTTCCAGCATGTTAGTCGACAAGTTCAATAATTTTACCCTCAGTTGCGAGCTCGGTGGAGGGAAAAAGAGATTGCGCTTCCTTTAGCAAGGGATCTAAATCGCGGTAACGAGCCGAAAAATGACCAATAAGCAATTGATGGACACCCGCAGCCTTAGCAATCTGCCCTGCCTGTCGGGCCGTACTATGCATCGTCTCTTTAGCTTTATCCTGTTCCTCTTCCATGAAAGTAGCCTCATGGTATAAAAGGTCGATGCCCTGAATTTGTTTCGCTATTTTTTCATAATAGCAGGTATCTGAGCAATAAGCATAAGAAGAGGAGTACCTGGGTGGTAGTGTAAAATCTTCATTTTTATAAAGTACATTCCCATCATCTTCCAAAACATCCCTTCCTGTTTTAAGCGCAGCGATATGTTGCAGCAACATTCCGGGCTGTAATTTTTCTTTGTTAATTCTCCTGGGCTTTTGCTTCTCTCTAAAAAGAAAACCAGAACAGGAAATCGTATGACGAAGCGGAATGGTTTCAACGGTGAATGCATCTTCATCAACAATAAGCTGCTGTGTGTCGGGCTCAAGGAGATGAAAAATGAGCTTGAAGTGAAGTACCGAGGAAGAGCACTTGAGCTGCAATAGGATAATCTCATCCAGCCCTCGGTGACTATAAAGATGAAGATCGGTTACTCTCCGTTGAAGGTGCATGCTGAACAATAGCCCCATCAATCCCAGATAATGATCTCCATGAAGATGACTTATAAAAATAGAATGAATTTTGTGATAAGGGAGCTGATAGTTCATCAACTGCAGTTGCGCTCCCTCTCCACAGTCAATCAGAAAGAATTGATTTTGTAATTCCAGAAACTGGCACGAGGGAAATCTTCCGTAAGCAGGTAGTGCCCCACTGGAGCCAATAATAGTAAGTTTAAAAGACATGCCGGATCAAAGGTGAACATTGCATGTGAATAAGGGATCAACCCTCGTCTTTCATGTCCTTTTCAATCTCGTGCATGAAAACTGCATCAATAGCTTCCTCTGCGGTCCGAAGGATAGTCAGCACACTGTCAAGCTGAGAAATCTTAATCAGTTTAAGAGTATGCTCTGAAAGACTGATGAGAATAAAGATACCACCATCCTCTTGCACGATGCGATTACCAACAAGCAAAGCGCTGAGTCCGGAAGAATCAGTATATTTTACCTCATTCAAATCAAGAATGATGTTCTGAACACCTTCTGCATGAAGGGTAATCATCTCCGATTTAAGGTTCGGTGCGATGTTCGAGTCTAACTTCTCTTCGTGCAAGCGAAGCAGGCTGTACTTTTCCTTCTTGTCAATGGTGTATTTCATTCGTAAAATGGATTAAGGGGTGCAAATAACTGCACGGGCCAAAATTAAAACTATTTTATGGAATTAACGATGCTGAGCTCAATTCGTTCGGTCAGCTGATCATAATTTATAGAATCCAATTGCTCTCCCATCACCTGGGCATAGAGTTCCCGGTAGCGTTCCGAGATGGATTTGACAATCGCATCCGTCATTTCAGGTACCGCTTGTCCTTCTTTTCCCTGAAAGCCATTCTCAATAAGCCATTGCCTCACGAATTCTTTCGACAATTGCTTCTGGGGTTGATGCGCTTGCTGCCGCTGTGTATATCCTTCAGCATAGAAATAACGAGAGGAATCGGGTGTGTGAATTTCGTCTATCAGATAAATAGTCCCTTGATGTTTGCCGAATTCATATTTAGTATCAACCAGAATGAGCCCTCGCTTCGCGGCAAGTTCAGTTCCTTTCTGGTAAAGTTTAAGAGTATACGCTTCTAGCTGATGGTAATCTTCTTTCGAGACAAGTCCTCTTCTTAAAATTTCTTCTTTAGAGATATCTTCATCGTGACCTACTTTCGCCTTGGTGGTGGGAGTAATGATCAGGGAAGGGAGTTTGTCATTTTCGTGTAAACCATCGGGAAGTGCTACACCACAGAGAATTCTTCTTCCGGCCTTGTACTCCCGGGCGGCATGGCCAGCCAAATACCCTCGGATGACCATCTCTACCGGAAAAGGTTCACAAGAAAACCCTATAGTTACGTTGGGGTCAGGGGTGCTGATGACCCAATTGGGAACAATGCTTTTAGTAGCCGCTAAATTAAATGCAGCGATCTGATTAAGGACTCTTCCTTTGTCCGGAATGGCACGAGGAAGTACTACGTCAAAAGCGGAGATGCGGTCGGTGGCCACCATCGCCAGCTGCTCTCCAAAGTAATAGACATCGCGCACTTTCCCTTTATAAAATCCGGTCTGGTTGGTAAATTGGAAGTGAGTTTCTTTGATGGCATTCATAATGATCGTGCTGAGCTGCAAAATAGCGAATGCAAGGATAGACCAAGACAGCGTGCAGCAACTATTTTTCTTCAATGAGAATTCCTGCTCTGAAAACAAAGGTCCGGATCAGCTTCCCTTGCTCGTCAAATTCTTTCCACTCTTTGTGTTTTTTGGTAGCCACATATTCTCCCTGTTCCTGAATCTGTCCGTTAGGATGATAACGCGTATACATTCCATGCTGTCGGTTACCGCGGTAGTCGCATTCGGAGAGTAACTTGCCGGTATCATAATAGTTTTTCACCGGACCGGTGATTAAGCCAAATTGATAGGTCTCTTCCAGCGATTTCTCACCATTAGCAAAATAGACAGTCCGTACACCATGCAATTGGCCGTTATCGTATTGTTCTTTCACCTTTAGTGTTTTGCCATCTTCAGCAAAATATTTCCATGTGCCTTGCGGCTTTAACTTTCGAAATGACTTTTCAGATATTCGTTTTCCTTCTTCTGTAAAATCTTCCAGACTCATGTCGACACCGTTCAGTGAAACTTGTTCTCGTATTCTTACCACGCCATTCTCATAGTAAGTCAAATTGATGCCGCTCTTGCCTCCTTCTTTAAACTGAAAGCGGTGACGGATATTGCCATTGGGGAAATAGCCAACGTTGTCACCGTGCAAGCGACCATTCATGAAGTTTCCATCCAGCAACAGATGCCCTTCGGTATCGTAACTTTTGAAGTTACCCACCTTTTCACCTTCCATAATAGAATACACAATCTCCAGTTGCCCGTTAGGGTAATAGGTTTTGAAAAAACCATTCATAACGCCATCCCGAAAGTTTGCTTCCGTCTCGATGTTTCCGCTTTCGTAAAAAGTACGCGTTATTCCATTGGGCTTCTTATTCTTGTAGGCGATCTCCTTACGTGGCTTGCCGGACGGATAGTATTCTCTTACAATGCCATCGGGTTTCCCCTTGAGAAAGTAAGATTCGGTTTTGGTAATACCGGTATCGAAAAATGATTTGACGCTATCGACCAACAGATTGTTTTCATAATAGGCTCGTTGAATTAATTTCCCGGTTTCATCATAGACTTCCACCGCTCCATGGCGCATGCCATTCACATAATTGATTTTTCGAAGGAGAGTTCCATTTTCGTGGTACTCTAGAAAAGTCCCCGAACGTACGCCATCTACAAATGTACCGGTCAAGGCAATTTTTCCATTTTCGAAGTAGCGTGTGTACTTACCTTGAATTGTTTCTTTATCTTCCTCAGAAACAAAATAGGATTCTTTCACCTGACGATAGCTGGCGTCATAGTATTTCGTAACAGGTTGCTGGGCAATCAGTGGAATGGTAGCAAGGCACAGAAGCAAAATTCTATACCAGGACCTAAACATTCTTATCATTTGCTAAAAACGATAAATCAACGGGGATGTTGTATGTTCTGATTCGGTTCGAACGTTCTCTAAAAGCCATCTCAAAAATATACTTCATGTCAGGTTGAGCTTGTCGAAACCTCATTTTCTTTATCATAAACATCTTTCGTCCCGATGTTTATCTGGATCAGGCATGGTTACTTATTTTTGAGATGGCGTCTAGTTATCTTAAAGATTCTCGATAACAATAGCAGAGGCTCCGCCACCTCCGTTACAGATTCCGGCCACGCCAAGGGTGCCCTTGTTCTGCTTTAACACGTTAGCAAGGGTAATGGTGATGCGCGCTCCGGAGGCTCCAAGGGGATGGCCTAATGACACAGCACCTCCATTGACATTCACTTTCTCCGGATCAAGTCCCAACTTAATGTTATTGGCAATAGCCACGGCCGAAAAGGCTTCATTGATTTCATAGTAGCTAACATCTTTCGCGGTAACACCTGCCATTTTCATAGCCTTGG
>JANNRV010000080.1:0-36149 GCA_031401775.1 Bacteroidia bacterium
CTTTTGTTTTGGATTTAATAATATTTACGTCTTCCAGGCACAGCCAGGGCTGCTTTGTGGCGTTTAAAAAATTGCGATTCAAATTCATATTGGAACATTTTCCAGCAAATTCCAGCAAATTTTATTATCCCCCTTTAGTAATACCCCCCTCAAGCTTAGATTGACTAAAGTCCCAAATACCTATATCCAATTTCGGACACCATTTTTCACCAGCGGACGATTTACATGAAACTTTATTGGTTAGATGCCCGTCTAACCCTAAAAAAGCCATTGGCACCATTCTTGGCTATTCCCTCGTGCATCCTGATGCAGGGACATAGTCACAAGATGCCGGTTCAAACGACTAAACTCGCTAACAAAAGAAAGCATGATAAAATTACGAGACGTAGACAAGTATATCGATTCCCGTTTTCAGCGGACTTTTATCTTAAAGGGCATCCATCTGGATGTCAATCAAGGAGAGTTTCTCACCATCATGGGTCCCAGTGGAGCCGGCAAATCATCGCTAATGAATATTATTGGGATGTTGGATGAGCCTTCAGCCGGGGAGTACTACTTTTTTGATGAACCCGTGCATAAAATGAAAGAGCGGCAGAAATCTGAAATGCACAAGAACTACATCGGCTTCATCTTTCAGGCCTATCACTTAATTGACGAGTTGACGGTTTATGAAAACATTGAAACTCCCTTGCTATATAAAGGAGTAAATGGCAGTCAGCGCAAAAGCATGGTAGCCGAAATGTTGGATCGTTTTAACATGGTGGCGAAGAAGGATCTTTTTCCGGAACAACTTTCCGGTGGGCAACAACAACTGGTAGGAGTAGCCCGTGCCATCGTGGGGCAACCGAAATTATTATTAGCGGATGAACCTACAGGAAATCTTCATTCCGATCAGGGGCGGCAGATCATGGATATTTTTGAAAAATTGAATGAGGAGGGAATCACCATCATTCAGGTAACGCACTCAGAAGAAAATGCTTTGCGCGGAAAACGAATCGTTCGCGTGGTAGACGGAGCGATCGCTTCGGATGAAATGGTTAAGAAATAATTTAAGTCAATTGATACGATGAAGAAAAATTTGGTACTCGTTTTCATGCTCTCTGCAACGGGAGCTTTTTCTCAGGAAACAGCTCAGCTTACGTTTAACGAGGCGGTGAAAATTGCAATGGAAAAAAACGTGACACTCAATACGCAGAAGAATCAACTTTTTTCAAATCAAGCTCGCAAATTGCAAGGATATGCAAACTACCTTCCCAATCTCAATGCACAGGGTTTTGCCCAACGTACGGATGGACTGCAGATTGATCCGACAACAGGTCAAGGAGGCAACATTACATCGGATTATGTTCAAGCAAACGTTAATGCGAATTACACGCTCTTTAATGGATTGAATAGAATCAATACGCTGAAGCAAAATAATCTTCAGTTTGATGCACAGACTTCATTGGTGGAGCGAACCAAGCAAGATGTTATCTTTAATGTTGCCTCACAATATCTTCAGGTATTGCTCGATCAGGAGTTGCTTAGAATTGCGCAGGAGAATCTACAAACACAAAAAGTAGTTTTAGAGCAGATGCAAGGTTTGGTTGATGCAGGCGTCAGAGCCACAGCAGATCTATATACTCAGGATGCTCAAGTAAAAAATTTAGAAGTAACAAAACTGAGAGCCACTGTGGCGTTGGAAAATGACAGAGCATTGTTAGCTCAAACTTTGCAGGCCGATCCTGCCATTCATTTTGAAGTGGTTACGCCTGACTGGAACAATGAATATAATCTTGACTACATCCAAAAAATGTCATTGGATAGTCTGTATACTGTTGCTGTTGAAAGACGAGCTGATTTAAAGCAGCAAAAGTTTAATGTAGAGGCCTTTAAGCATGGTATGAGAGCCAACACCAGTGGTTACATACCCACGGTTACATTGTTCGGCTCTTACGGTTCAACTTTTTTTTCGGCTAATCCGGCAGCATTTGATGAACAGTTTAAACGTTTGAATCCACAGACCTCTTATGGAGTGAATCTTACCATCCCCATTTTTGATCGACTTCAAACGCACTCACTTCGCGCAGCGGGCCGAGTAAATTATGACAATGCCAAGCTAACTGAGGAAAACCTTGTCAAGACTATTAAGATCGATGTTAAGCGAGTATATCAGAATTTCCTTAGTGCCGTTGAAAGTTATAAAGCAAGTCAGGTACAGTATCAGGCCGGAGAACTTGCTTTGAAGACTCAGCAGGAAAGTTATCAGTTGGGTGTTTCTACTCAGGTAGCCCTTGCGTTAGCAAACCAGATTTTTGTTCAGGGGGCAGCCTCTAAAGCCCAGGCGGAAGTAACACTCATTTTCCAGCGCATTTTATTGGAGTATGCAGTTGGCTCCCTGAATATTGACAGCCTGTTAAAATAGACCAGGAAGTCTTCATTTGCCTGGAATAGGCTTCTATTTCCAGAATTCCTTTATATTTGCAGCCCCTCAAGGCGAGGGGCTTTGTTTTGTGGTTACAAGACATCGAAACTAACCAAAAATTGCTGCAGCAATGCCCGTCTGTAGCATGTATAAAGGGCGTAATTTATGGCAAAAGGACAAAAAGGAGGAGATTTTAAAGACTCCAAATCAGACCCTCAGGCAAAAAAACCGCTTACCGCGAAAGGTGCTGACGCTGATGTAAATGTTAAAACGGCAGAGCTTGAAAAAGATGAACTGTCAGAATTCAAAGCTGCTAAAAAGGCCGAAGAGGAAGAAGGGATCAGCAGGATGATCCGCGATGTTACCGCTCGAATGACCTCCACCACATCGACCACTTCACTTGAAAATTTCAATTGGGATTCATTTGATCAGAAAGGCTTTGGCGAAGGGTATACCAAGCAAGAGCATGAATCACTATTGAGCCAATATTCCGGTACCGTGACCACAGTGAGTGAAAGTGAAGTTGTGAAAGGTATCGTAGTAGGTATTAATAACCGGGATGTTATTCTTAATATCGGTTTTAAATCCGATGGTCTTGTTCCCCTCGCGGAATTTAAAGACACTCCTAATCTTAAAATAGGCGATGAGGTTGACTTATTCATTGAAGAGCGTGAAAACGCTATGGGGCAATTGATTCTATCCCGCAGAAAGGCGAAGTTGGTAAAAGGATGGGAATATGTTCAGACAGCTTTGGACAAAGATCAGATCATTGAAGGTTTTGTAAAACGCAGAACCAAAGGTGGTTTGATTGTCGATGTGTTTGGCATTGAGGCCTTCTTACCCGGTTCTCAGATTGATGTGAAGCCAATCCGTGACTTTGATATTTATGTAAACAAATCGATTGAGGTGAAGGTGGTGAAAATCAACTACACCAACGACAACGTGGTGGTATCTCATAAAGTGTTGATCGAGAAAGATCTGGAGCAACAGAAGGCGGCTATCCTTACCAACCTGGAGAAAGGACAAGTGCTTGAAGGAGTTATTAAGAACATGACCAACTTCGGTGTATTCATCGACCTTGGAGGGGTGGATGGATTACTGCACATTACCGATATATCTTGGGGTCGCATCAACCATCCGGATGAGATGTTGAAGTTGGATCAGGTGGTGAAAGTAGTTGTGCTTGACTTCGATGAAGATAAGAGAAGAATTTCCTTAGGCATGAAGCAATTGACAGCACATCCTTGGGCGTCATTACCGGCTGAGATTATTATCGGATCGAAAGTGAAAGGTAAAATTGTCAACGTTGCTGATTACGGAGCATTCCTTGAATTGCAACCCGGAGTAGAAGGCCTTATTCACGTAAGTGAAATGAGCTGGTCACAGCACTTGCGCAATCCTCAGGACTTTATCAAAGTAGGAGATGAGTTGCAGGCCGTGGTATTGACTATCGATCGTGAAGAGCGCAAAATGTCGTTGGGCATGAAGCAGCTTACTGAAGATCCCTGGACGCGCCAGGATGTTCTTTCTAAGTATGCATTGGGCACACGCCATAAAGGTATCGTTCGCAACCTAACCAACTTTGGTTTGTTTATCGAACTGGAGGAAGGTATCGATGGGTTGGTTCACGTATCTGATTTATCATGGACGAAAAAGATCAAACATCCATCAGAATTTACCAAAGTAGGAGAGTCGTTGGAAGTAGTGGTATTGGAGCTTGATGCAGCCAACCGCAGATTGGCCCTTAGCCATAAACATATCGAAGAGAATCCTTGGGATACGTTTGAAAATGTCTTTACGATTGGATCGCTACACAAGTGTACGATCACTAACAAGAGTGAGAAAGGTGCTATCCTTGAGTTGCCTTACGGTATAGAAGGCTTCTGCTCTGCCAGAAATTTGGCGAAAGAAGATGAATCAAAAGCGGAAGTAGGAGAGAGCCTTGATTTCAAGGTGCTTGAATTCTCTAAGGAAGACAGACGGATTGTACTGAGTCATAAGGCACTTTATTCTACGGAAGAAGAAAAAGCACCTGCTGCTGTGCAGAAGGAAGCTCCTAAGAAGAAAGCGGCTCCAAAAGGAAAGACCATAGACAAGATTAATCAAGAGGCTGAGAAATCAACCCTTGGAGATATCGAAGCATTGAGTGCCTTGAAGGAAAAGATGAACGCTTCAAAAACAAAGGCCCCTGAAGGAGAAGTGAAGTCAGAATAACTTTTTTTAAATATAAAAATGGTGGATCTGAGAAATTGGACCACCATTTTTTTTTTAAGAGGCTGACCTGTGTTAGTCGTTGAATTACGCGTGGTATTTGTTAGTTTTACTGGTGAATAAAAGGTCTCGTGGCCGAGTGGCTAGGCAGAGCTCTGCAAAAGCTCCTACAGCGGTTCGAATCCGCTCGAGACCTCCCTAGCGGACAAGTGAAATAAATTTTCATTTGTCCGTTTTTTTGTGGCTGTAAGTCACTGTTTATCATATATAAAGCGGGCTGCTTCGTTGATGCGTGGGCAATCTTATGGCGAAGGAGTTTCGTGATAACACCGTTCGGAATTATATCTATGCCGTGGCATGAGTCTGGTTGTAGGCGATTCGTTTATGATGGGCTTCAACCATTTTCTCCCTAATCTTTTTAAAGTTCACTGTCTTTCTCCCGTAAGCCTCTGCTGGTGTGAGTCCGAATAGTTGTCCGTGTGGTCTTTTGTCGTTGTAGTCGGGAACTACAATCTTTCTCATAATTTTTACAAGTTCCTCTTGGTCGTGAATATTTCTTGGGTATAGATAGTCGTATTTGACGGGCAATAGCCCTTTTCGCACCAAGTATTTAACTTGTGTCGTACGTTTTTCTTTTTGTCATGGAAGAGTAAAAACAAAAAAGACCTAAAGGGTAGGGCTGTTAGTAAAAGTTTAAAAAATCTATTTCAGTTTCTTTTTCGGTTTGCCTTCAACGATTTGCTTGGCGTTTAATTTACTCACCACTTTGTCTCCGGTTCTTACTTCAATCTCTTTTCGTGCATTTCCGGCAACAGCTCCTCCTAGTTTGGCAATCACTTTGCTTTCATCCAGTGTGGTTGGCTTTTTCTTTTTTGAAATCTCAGAAGTGGTGGCCTCTGCCAGCATGTTCAACACCAATTCTAAGTTGGTCATGTGATCGCGAAGGTTTTCCTTCTTCAAGTCCTTATGTTTCTTGTATTGTTTTACAGATTTGCCGCTCCAAGCTTTTGTAATAATGTCGGTCAGCATGGCAAAGTCCATTCCCTTCTGGACTCCACGTTTTCCCCATTCATCAGTTAATTCCTTTCTTACCTCAATACTCTTTAGTCGTTGATTTATCCATGCTTTGGTATAACCCTTTGCCAGATACGTTTACATGGCGCGATCGAAGCTTAATTCCGGGTCTTCTGTTTCTTCAATGCGTTCGTAGCCTATCTTTGCTAACCATTGTTTAAAGGGTTCTGCTTTGGCCGATGGGATTGACTGGATAATTCTGAACAGCCCTTCCGTATTGGAAGCTTGTATTTTTCGGTTTTTACCGTCTGCTGCTGTCATTTCAACCAGGGTACAAATTGTACCCCAGTTGGCGAATAGTTGTGGGTCGCGGCTCTTCAGTTTTTTGATGTACTGCTTTATGTCTGCGCTGTCTGTCAATATCTCCACTACATCTTGAACAGAGAAATACCATTTCTCCTCGTCATCATTCCATGCAGAGCGAATTTTTTTACTTTCAAATAATCTAATGTTACTCATCCTATTTTGATTGTGTGCAATTTAATCGATTTCATTTTCAAATAATTTATTTACATGGCCAAATGGTATTTTTTCTTGTTCATGTCTCCAATTGTTTTTCTTTAAAAGGTCAAATAGTTTTTGTTCAACGGTGGTCAGATTTAAACTTGTTGAAATGTCTGATGGTGTCCCGAGGTCGTCTTCAAAGAATGTATCGAAAGTCTGCCGATCCATCAATATGCTCTTCGTAAGTGGGAAGGAGCCACGAAATTGAGATAGAATTTCAAAACCCTGCACGTCTATATCACCCCAATAGAGCAATTCCAGCCACTGTAATGTAAATACAGGAATACCGTTGAGAAGCGTAACCCAGATCCAGGAATAACAGTCAAAGTCGTAAACCCAATTCAGGAATAACATGTTAAACCTGTCGACTCTTTTAGGAAGAGTAAAAACATTTGTAACATTGAATCAGGATTAAGCTCTAACCCTGTAAAACACTTTTAGTAAATAACCTCAAAAGTGTCAAGTAATCTTAGGAAGGTTCAATTTATTGAACAGACCCAACCAATGGCAAGAAGACCATGAAGCAATTGCAAAATCGTCACCGCATTAACAGTAGAATCGCGTTACCAGCCCAACAGGGCTATACAAAGACAACGGCAACCTGTACACTACCGCTCAGGCGGTGAAGCAGTACACCAAGTCAGTGTTTGGAACACAAAGCGATGAGTACCGGAAAGTAGGCGAATTACCTTTCACGAAACCCCGAAACCGATGATGCCCTCATTCAATTAAAAAACCTCTGCAATAGCTGCAGAGGTTTTTTGTTTTTAGGGTGAATTGCACCTCTCCTCCGGAGAGGTTGGGTGAGGCCCTCTCTTCGTGCGAAGAATATCCCTTTAATTTATTTGACCAATCCAATTATTCAAAAGGTAATGGTTCACCAAACCCAAAAGCTGATGACATCCGCAACCAATTAAAAACCTCTGCAATAGCTGCAGAGGTTTCTTGTTTTTAGAAGATATGATTCTCTCAATAAAGATCAGCTGAGCCAATACCACTTTTTCTATCTTAGAAGATCTGCCCTCTCCTCGCAAGAAATGGGGCGTTCAGAAAAAATCAAAAAACGGCTTTCCTTCCAGGGCCACCTGATGCAGCCGCAGGCAAATCAGAGAATAGAAAATAAAGAAAACCCAGGTGGTGGTTAAAGGTCTTTTCGTTTTTGAGGAAAGGTAAAATGCCACTAAGGGTATTACTTGCAGTCCATGCATAGTTATAAAGTGGGCCGCACGAAGATCTCCGGCCACCGTACTCCAATTCAAAAAGGGAATTCCGACTCCGCCATCCGGTGCACCTACGGTATGTGAAAAATGGCCAATCATCATTCCGCCTGCCACGCCCCCCACCAGAAAAAGAAAAAGACCCGCCCTCCAGGCCATCAGCATGTGTTGGTCGAGGGTAGTTGCTGTAAACAAAAATAGAATGAGCGCATAGAACAGGTGGGCTGTATTGATTCCAATAAAGGTTCCCATGGTTCCGAAGAGGATACCATCGAGGGCGGTACTTATATTATAGTGTGACTGCACTCCCCGTGCCGCCTGCAACGTGATGATTGCATTTTCCACCACCATGCAGAGGGTAATGCCCCAACTAATGAACGTGATATTCTTTTTGTTTGTCAGGTACCGCAGCACCCAGGCGAATGTCCAAAGGTAAATCCACACACTCAACCCAAATTTCATGGGTTTGATCCACGGATTGATTCCTGTCACCAGGCGGGTATCAAAAAAGAATAAGACAAGGCATGCAGCAAAGAGGATGAAATTAAGTAGCCCCGTCCAATAGAGTAGCGGATTGTCTTTTTTGATGACGGCAATCAACTCAGAAATTTTCATGAATAAACTTTTTGGTCTTGGTAGCTCGAAGTATAAAAAAGAGAATCAAGCCGATAGGGCCAAACATAAAAGTAAGTAACAAACAGGGGATGATCAGGTAATGAGGCATTCCGTTTTTCTGTCCGTTGCTTAATTCCCAGCTTCCTATGAACATATCAAACGCGAGGTAATGAATCCATCCGGCTGTGACACCCCAAGGGCTGGTGAACAAAAGCATCACACCTTTCAAGGAACCAAAGTCGCCTTCACCTTCACCAAAAAATAAGATGATGATGGTGAGATAGACGAGGCCCAACAGGATTGATAGAATGCCCGAAAGAACAATTGTTTTTGTCCAGCGCCACCGCGGAGCTACAATCATTAAGATCCAGGCAAGCGGGGCAATGCTGTTGCAAATCTGAAAGAGTAAGTCGGGGGCCATAGGATAAATAGTTTAGTGATTAGGGTTGGTTTGTTTTCGGATAGGTTCAATCAGATCCCAAAGATTGCCATATAAATCTTCAAAAACAGCTACGGTTCCATAAGACTCTACAGAAGGTGGCCTTACTATCCTGATGTTGTTGTCCAACAGGTTTTGATAATCCCTTTTAAAGTTATCCGTATTCAGAAAAAGAAATACCCGGCCACCGGTTTGATCACCTATTCTGCTCGTTTGCAGTTCAGTAGCCGCTTTGGCAAGAAGTAAACAGAAAGAGGAATGCCCCTGTGGCCGTACACGCACCCATCGTTTAGTTTCGGATTGTTGGGTGTCTTCGACCAACACAAACTTAAGTTGCTGTGTATAATAGTTTATCGCCTCATCGTAGTCGCGCACGAGCAGGCTGATCATCGTTATTTCCTGATTCATAATAAAAACCTACAAAGAGTGTCAGACCAAGATTGTCGAAGTCTTTTTCAACTTCA
Source organism: Bacteroidia bacterium (assembly GCA_031401775.1). Lineage (GTDB taxonomy): Bacteria > Bacteroidota > Bacteroidia > Cytophagales > Cyclobacteriaceae > ELB16-189. The sequence continues at coordinate 8,929 of JANNRV010000080.1, forward strand.
AGTTAAGTGATTTACATTTTGATAAACTCACCATGGCAGCGTTCAAAACACTCTAAGAAAGGGATTAGTTGATTTGCCCAATAATATTTGTGCTACCTTTTCGCCTAAAGCGGGGCCATGTTTAAACCCATGCCCCGATCCGCCACCTAAGAACCATAGATTATCTGCATCCGGGTGGGTGCCAAAAATAAAATTACCATCAGGAGAGTTTTCATAGGGACATACTCTGTTTTCTACCAGTGGTGCATTCTTAAGTGCCGGAAAACGATGCTCAATAAATTTTCGCGCATCGCGTAGCACATCCGGATGAATCACTCGGTCACCTGTAGTGGGATTAAAATCTTCACCTCTTCTGTCTACTCCAATTTTAAATCCGCGGTTTGCATTGCCAGGAATGCCATAGTAAAAATCTTTACCGTCCACATCTACCCAGGCCGGCAGATCGTCAAATTGCTGCGCCAGATGTTGAGGCACACCAAAATAATACGCCTCTTGTTTAGTACAGGTAATCGTTTTGTTTAAAACTTCAGAAAATAATTGCCCCATCCACGGACCGCACGCAAACACAAAAGCATCGGATACTAATTTTTCTCCTGAAGAGAGTTCGATGTGCTGAAGTTCTCCTGTGGAAATTTTTCCCGGCTTCACATACGCCTGAATGAAGGTTCCTCCTTCTTTGATAAATGCTTCATGCACCGCCTGACAACTTTCTCTTGCCTTGAGATAACCACCAAAGGGATCGAGCCACGCGTGATGGAGGTCATCCGTATGAATAACAGGGTATTTTTTTCTTATGTCAGCAGGAGTGAGGTATTCGTACTCCATCCGATGCTTGCGCGTAAAGGGAATGGAATCATCGACCAGTGATGTCTTTTCATCATAGCATAGCCAGATCACCCCACTGTTGAAGAAAAGCTTCTTGCCAAACCGTTCCTGATTTTCTTTCCACAGTTCCAGCGCACGGACATTCATATCAAAGTACGTCTCATTTGCTCCATAGGTAGAGCGAATCACGCGTGTTTCGTCTCCTGAACTGGATCGTGAGTTGCCGGCACCCCAGGCATCTACCATGGTTACCGAATATCCACTCCTTAATAAATAGAGCGAAGTCCATCCACCAAAAGCCCCGGCACCGATCACTGTTATTTTAGAATGTTGAGGGAGGCCGCTAAATTTTTTCTTGTTTGGCCCAAGTGCAGTGGGTGGCGCAAAGGTATTGGTGGACATACAGCGGTCTATTTTGTAATCAGGGAAGAATCCCGGGTGACAATCATACTAACAATGAGCATGGAAAGGAAAAGTATGGCCATTATTTTATGAAGGATTTCACTTTGTGTTTTCTTGCGAATCATAGCCAATAAAATAATCGGTAGAAGAAGCTGAACAATTTCTTCCTGAACAGAATGGCCAATAATAATGATATTCGTGATCAGTGAAAGTAGAGGAAGGATGATTGCCCAGCCAAAAATCTTTTTAAAATTCTTGTAATAGAATTCTTTGAGATCAATTACTTCATTTGAAAGTCCCAACGGAAAGAGGAGGCGAGCCAAAATGAAAAGGTTGATGGGATAGAGCACCACAAACAAGAAAGTAGGAAGTCGCCAGGAGTCGAATTGTCGTAGTTCAAAAGTGGCCCACCATTCTTGAATGTGCAGCACAAAGATAATCACTATCCAAAGGAGATGGGGCCAATAGATTTTTACACGTTCCTGTTGATGCACCAGGTCTGCAACCCCCGTGACGATCTGGGTAATTCCAAGGCCTAAAATGATGGAAATGAGGACAGTAACATATTCGAAAGGAGTCATTGTTGAGTCTAAGTTAAGTACAATTTTAGATTCATTCTAAATTGAGAGTATTTATGTACTTTTAAGGAAGTAGGTGAAAAGTTAAAAGGTGCATTAAACAAACTCAACCACACTAAAATATTCCTTTTCCTTCCGTAAAATTAATTTGAAATAATGCATTCCCAATGTAGATTTGTGCACTCCGTATCAAACCGGAATACTTAAACCTAACCTAATGAAGTTGAGATTACTCAGTTCAGCGAAGTTCTTCACCTTTGTTTTATTACTTGCCTTAAGTTCGGCCTCATTTGCTCAAGAGATTCCCAAAGATGCTGCAGCGATCAGCGCTGGAGAGGCCTTGTTCAATGGCAACTGTAAATCGTGTCATAGAATAAAGCAAAAGTTAGTAGGCCCTGCGCTTGCTGGTGTATACGATCGCGCCCCGTCCATTGCATGGATTCTTGAATGGGTAAAAAACCCTGCCAAAAAGATTGCCAGTGGCGATGAGTATGCGAATAAAATCTACAATGAGTATAACAAAAGCCAGATGACGGCTTTCAATAGCTACACAGACGAGCAGATCCTCAATATTCTGGCATATGTGAAAGCAGAAGCGGACAAGCCGGAAGTAGTAGCAACAACCGCAGCTCCTGGAGCGGGTGGGTCGGGTCAAGCTGGATTACCTGCTTCATACCTGAATGCAATCCTGATCGGAATGATTTTGATTTTGGTCCTCCTCGTAGTTATTCTTGGACTCATTGTTTCTGCCCTTAAGAAATACCTCGATCAAAAAGAACTTTCGGAAGAAGACAAAGAGGTGGTTCATTCACCCTTTACAGTCAGCACGATCATGCAAAGTAGTGGCTTTATCTTTTTGGTATTGTTCGTGGTCTCTGCCGTTGCCTTTAAGACGGTGATTGACGGATTGTACTCAATCGGAATTCAGCAAAACTATCAACCAAAACAACCCATCGCCTTCTCACATAAGTTGCATGCAGGCAGCTACGAAATTGATTGCAAGTACTGCCATACCGGAGTAATGAAAGGCAAGAGTGCCAATATCCCTTCTCCTAATATTTGTATGAACTGCCATACGCAGATCAAACAAGATTCTCCGGAGATCCAAAAAATTTACTCTGCTATCGGCTATGATGTTGTAACCGCTTCCTACACGGGCAAACAAAAACCAATCGAGTGGGTAAGGATTCACAACCTACCTGACCTGGCCTACTTCAACCACGCACAACACGTGAATGTGGCCGGCATTGAATGTCAGACATGTCATGGTCCTATTCAGGAAATGGATGTGGTGAAGCAGTATTCTCTGCTCACCATGGGCTGGTGTATTGACTGCCATCGTAAGACAGATGTAAACACGAAGGGCAACGCGTACTACGACAACTTGGTTGAATTGCATAATGGCAAGAAACCTATGAAGGTAGAGGACATTGGAGGTCTGGAGTGTGCGAAGTGCCACTATTAGAATTAAGACCTGACGTAGATAACGATTAACGAATATAAAGGACAACGACAATATGGGTAATACCAAGACGTACTGGAAAGGACTAGAGCAACTAAAGAACGATCCTGAGTTTGTAAAGCACGCTGACAAAGAGTTTGCTACCATCGGGGGAGACGAAGATCCGGGGCACTCCCGCAGGGATTTTCTGAAAATGATGGGCTTTACTGTTGCGGCTGTCTCTTTGGCCGCATGCGAAACGCCAATTCGCAAAGCCATTCCTTATATCCAAAAGCCGGTGGACGTTGATCCAAGTATTCCCAACTACTATGCTTCAACCTACATTAATGGAGGCGATTATTGCAGTATTGTAGTAAAAACCCGTGAAGGTCGTCCTATTAAAATAGAAGGAAATGCGCTTTCCTCTGTTTCCAAAGGTGGAACAAGTGCTCAGGTTGAAGCCTCGGTGTTGTCCTTATATGATAATTATCGCTTACGCGGGCCGAAAGTAGGAGTGGAAAGTGCTTCATGGGATGATGTTGATAAGCAAGTGATAAGCAAACTGACAGAGATAGCCGGCAAAGGAGGTCAAATCAGAATTGTAAGTAACACTATATTAAGTCCGAGCACTAAAGCATCGCTGGAAAAATTCAAATCGAAATATCCAACAGCACAACACATTCAATATGATCAAAATTCCGCCTACGGAATTTTGAAGGCGAATGAGTCATCATTCGGCAGCGCGTTTATTCCCTCGTATGATTTTAGCAAGGCGGAAGTGATCGTCAGTGTCGGTGCAGACTTTTTAGGTACGTGGATTTCTCCGATTGAGTTTACCAAACAGTATGCTACCACGCGTGAGATCAGTGAAGATAAACGTGAAATGTCTCGCCATTACCAGTTCGAAGCTAACTTGTCATTGACCGGAGCGAATGCCGATTACCGTACCATGATCAAGCCCTCACAAAGTGGGTTGGTGATAGCACAACTTTACAATCTAATTGCTGCAAAAGCAGGCAATACTGCGCTTTCAGCTGGAATAGAGAAGATTGCTAACCTTGAGAAAGCAGCTGAAGACCTTTGGGCAAGTAAGGGTAAATCGCTTGTTGTATCCCGTTCTAATAACAAATCGGTTCAGGTCATTGTCAACGCAATCAATACTATGCTGGGCAATTATGGAACCACGATCCTTCCTAACATGCCACTCAATTTCCGCCAGGGAAATGATGAGGCTATGGCTAATTTTATTGCTGAAGTAGAGGGTGATAAAGTAGATGCCGTGTTCTTTTATAACAGCAATCCGGTTTATGATCACCCAATGGGAGCTAAGCTAGGTGCTTCGTTGAAAAGTGTAGCACTGACGGTTTCAACTTCGTATACAGAAGATGAGACTTCCTCTTCCTCCGGAATCAAAGCCCCTGATCATCACTTCCTTGAAAGCTGGAATGATGCAGAGCCAAAAACAAATTCCTATTCCCTTTCACAACCTGCCATCACACCCATCTTTAAATCAAGACAAGCGCAAGAGAGCTTCTTGATTTGGGCAGGAGAGCCGGAGGTAGATTATTTTAGTATAGTAAAAGCGAACTGGAAGAATTGGTTCTTCGATAAGCAAAATGCCATCGGTGATCTTCAGACCTTCTGGGACAAGTGTTTATATGATGGAGTGTATGAATTGCCTTCCACCGCCAATAATAGTTCTTCTTTTTCCGGTGACGTAAGTGCAGCAGCCTCGGCCATCAGTGCGGCTTACAAAACGGATAACAGCGGCTTAGAGCTTGCGATTTATGAAAACTACGGAGTAGGAAATGGTTCAATGGCCAACAATCCATTGCTCCAGGAATTACCCGATCCTATTACCAAAGCAACCTGGGATAACTATGTAACTGTTTCATTGAAGGATGCTTCTGCCAAAGGTTTTACCATGAATGATTGTAGGGTACAGTTAGCTAATCTTACAGTAGGAGGAAAGACCGTGAAGGTTCCTGTAGTGGTTCAACCAGGTCAGGCTCCAGGCACCCTCGGTATGGCGTTGGGTTATGGAAGAACAAAGGTCGGTAAGGTAGCAGAAGGCATTGGCACAAGTGCCTACCCTTTCATTGGTATGGTGGACGGAGGACTTACCTATCATGTTGCTTCCGGTGTGACCATTGAATTGGCCAACGAAGAATACAGCATTGCCCAAACACAAACACACGAGACTTACATGGGACGTGAAAACGTTATCCAAGAGTCGGTGCTTTCAGAATTTAAAAAGAATCCTTCAGCCGGCAGAGATAACCCAATGGTTACAAAGTGGGATGAGAAGGTGGATGCAGCCAGCATCAGCATGTGGAAAGGCCACGAATATAAGAATCACCATTGGGGAATGTCAATCGACCTCAACACCTGTACAGGTTGTGCTGCCTGTGTGGTAGCGTGTAACGTTGAAAACAACGTTTCCATGGTGGGGAAAGACGAAGTCTTGAGAAGAAGGGAAATGCATTGGTTGAGAATTGACCGTTACTATAGTAGCGATGCTAAAACAGGAGATTATGTAGGACTTGAAAAAGCATCAGAAAATCCTGAAGTAGTATTCCAGCCCATGCTGTGTCAGCATTGCAATAACGCACCTTGCGAAACCGTGTGCCCCGTTGCAGCAACCACCCATAGCACGGAAGGCCTCAATCAAATGACCTATAACCGTTGCATTGGTACGCGTTATTGTGCCAATAACTGTCCTTATAAAGTAAGGCGCTTTAACTGGTTCAAGTATCACGATAATCAGCAGTTCTATCAGTCTAACCCATCCATGAACACCGACTTAGGTCGTATGGTGTTGAATCCTGACGTAACAGTTCGCTCACGCGGTGTAATGGAGAAGTGTTCATTCTGCGCGCAGCGTATTCAAGCCGGTAAGCTTACTGCGAAAAAGGAGAGAAGGACAGTGAAAGACGGTGAAGTGGTGACAGCCTGTATGGCAGCTTGTACCAGCGGTGCGATCCTCTTCGGAGATATGAATGATTCGGAAAGTAGGATCAGCAAATTGTTGAAGATAGAGAGAGATGAGAAACGTCCTTACGGGATTGATAAGAAGATTGGCAATCCAAGGGCGTACCGTGTGTTGGAAGACATTGGCGTGAAGCCCAATATTTTCTATCTCACCAAGATCAGAAACAAGGATAAGGAAGAGACAAAAGGTTAAGAATAAAAAGTAACGATTAATAACGACTAACGCGATATGCAGGCTACTTCAGCAATACGAGAAACCTTAATCACGGGTGGAAAAACAATGGCAGATGTCTCCGAGGACATCAGCCGCCAGGTTGAAGGGAAACCCTCTCGCCTTTGGTGGAGTGCTTTTGGTTTCTCTTCGGTATTATTGGCTTTGGGTTTTTATTCCCTATGCGTTTTGGAATGGGAAGGTGTGGGAGTTTGGGGATTGAATAAAACTGTTGGCTGGGCTTGGGATATTACCAACTTCGTGTGGTGGGTGGGTATTGGTCACGCAGGTACACTGATTTCAGCGATCTTATTATTATTCCGTCAGAAATGGAGAATGTCCATCAACCGTGCAGCGGAGGCGATGACCATCTTTGCCGTTATTTGCGCAGCCACGTTTCCTTTCGCTCACATGGGCAGATTGTGGTTAGGTTTCTATTGGGTTTTCCCCCTTCCAAATACATGGGGTTCTCTCTGGGCAAATTTCAACTCACCATTATTATGGGACGTGTTTGCGATTTCAACGTACTTCACTGTATCATTGGTGTTCTGGTACATGGGTCTTATCCCCGACTTTGCAGTAATTCGTGACCGCGCAACGATTGCCGGTAATAAATTGAGAGCAACAATTTACAATTCATTAAGTTTTGGATGGGAGGGAGGAGCACGCACCTGGAGTCGCTATGAATCAGTGGCCTTGATTTTAGCAGGTCTTTCCACACCCCTTGTGCTTTCGGTTCACACGATTGTATCCATGGACTTTGCCACTTCGGTAATCCCGGGTTGGCACACTACCATCTTCCCGCCTTACTTCGTTGCGGGTGCTATTTTCTCTGGGTTTGCCATGGTGCTTACACTCCTTATCGTTACGCGTAAAGTTTTCAGCCTGGAAGACTACATTACCATCTACCACATTGAATTGATGAACATCGTGATTATCATCACAGGTTCTATTGTAGGTATTGCCTACATCACCGAATTCTTCATTGCCTGGTATGGTGGTGTGCCTGCAGAATATTATGCCTTCTATAATCGCGCAACGGGCCCATACTGGTGGGCGTACTGGTCCATGATGACGTGTAATGTAATTTCTCCTCAGCTTTTCTGGTCTAAAAAATTGCGTACCAATATAGTGGCCACGTTTATCCTTTCCATTATCGTAAACATTGGAATGTGGTTCGAGCGATTTGTAATCATCGTAACTTCCCTTCATAGAGACTATCTGCCCTCCAGTTGGGCGATGTTCTATCCGACCATCTATGATGTGGGTGAATATGTATTGACCTTTGGATTTTTCTTCTGTGCATTCCTGTTGTTTGCCAAATTTTTCCCGGTGGTCAACATGGCTGAAATAAAAAGTATTCTTAAGTCATCATCAGAAAAAAAGCATTAACTCATTATGGAGAGCAATAAAAATTATTTGGTAGGAATATTCAGCGATGAAGATGTACTTCTTCAGGCAGTCGGAGATATTCGTGGCAAAGGAGTAAAGATTGAAGAGGTCTACTCCCCTTTCCCGGTTCACGGACTGGATGATATGCTCGGCTATAAGCGCAGCCGCCTGCCGATTGCTGCCTTTATGTTTGGTGCGCTCGGTACTTCACTGGCCCTCTTAATGCAGATATGGATGCTAGGATACGACTGGCCGATGATCATCGGTGGTAAGAACCATGCTTCCTTGCCTCCATTTATACCCGTAACATTTGAATTGACGGTCTTGCTTTCTGCTCTTGGAATGGTAGGAACCTTCTTTATTGTCAGCGATATGAAACCGTATAAGTGGCCACGCCAGTTTGATCTTCGCAGCACCAACGATAAGCACGTGATGGCAATTGATTTGGCTACTAACCGGATGACTAAAGAAGAGATCAGTGGTATTTTGAAAGCCAGTGGAGCAGAAGAGGTAAACGAAAAGAACTTTTAAGTAAGAACTTATGCGATTGATACGAATTTTGTTTTTAGGAATCTCAGCAGCGGCATTGCTGTTCCTTGCAGGTTGCAAGGCGGGTGGTGAAAACCCGGGCCGCGAGTACGCTCCCAATATGTACCATTCAGTGGCGTATGAGCCACTGTCTCAGATCACCGATCTGGATGCCGGGAGATGGGTCAACTCATTGGATAATGACAGAGGAGAATATTTCAATTCAAATCAGTACAATCTATATCGCATGAATATGCGCATTCCTCCTGCCAATACTGTGAGAAGAACTGCCAATGGCTGGTTGCCCTATCGGGCAGAAAATGATACCGTAGGCCTTCGTCTTGCAAATAAATTAGTTAACCCTCTTGATTCAACCGAAGCAGTCATTGCCTCTGGTAAGGCGTTGTATGAAATGTATTGCAAACATTGCCATGGTGCAAAAGGTGCTGGTGATGGTAAAGTCGCAAGTGGAGTTACCATTGACGGTGTAGAACACAGTGCCTATCCGGGAGTTGCCAACTTAAAAGGAGATGCTTACTTGACCATTACTGAAGGCCATATTTTTCATGTGATTACGTATGGCAAAGGATTGATGGGCGCTCATGGATCTCAGGTGAGCCAAGAGGATCGCTGGAAGATTGCCAAGTATGTGAAGACCTTACAGAAATCGAAATAGCATTTAAACGAACTAACGAATAATGGTAGCCGAAGAAAAATACATTTTCAAAGCCGAGACAAAAAAGAAACTTGTCATTTTAGGAGTGGTGGGTTTCGTTCTTTTTGCCCTCGGGGTGTTCATGGCCATGCAATCTGGAGGTCACGATTCACATAATCCTGAAGGACACGCAGCTACAGAACTTACTAAGAATTTGGTTGCTAGCACGGATGTGGTTGCTGCTGCCGAAGGCCATGAGGGTGCTGCCGAGCATCATGGCAGTGCTCCCTGGTTAAAGAGAATTTATACCTCACTTTGGCACAACAATGTTTTCTTTACGGGCATTGGCCTTATCGGATTATTTTTCATCGCCATTCAATATGCTGCCCAGGCAGGTTGGTCTGCACCTATTAAAAGAATTCCCCTTGCCATGGGTCATTGGATCCCCATTGCGGGAGTGTTAATGCTCGCTCTTTGGTTCGTGGTCAAGGGCGATCTTTTCCATTGGACGCATGGTGACCTCTATGTTCCGGGTGGGGAAGGTTATGATAAGATCATTGACGGCAAAAGTGCTTACTTTTTCTGGCCGATGGCTGCCGGAAGCTTTCCGGCATTCTATGTTTTCCGCATGGTAGCCTTTTTCGGATTGTGGTATATGTTTTTCGTCTGGATTAAGAAGGAGATGTTGGCGGAAGATGTGGATGGTTCGACCACGCATTGGTTTACCGCGCGCAAATTTTCTGCCATGTTCCTGGTCATCTTCGGAGTCACGTCTTCGGTTTCCGCCTGGGATTGGGTCATGAGTATTGATACCCATTGGTTCAGCACCATGATGGGTTGGTATGTGTTTGCCAGCTGGTGGGTAACGGGGTTAGCTACGATTGCTCTTATTGTTGTAAACCTGAAGGACGCTGGCTATCTAAAAGTGGTCACCGCCAACCACCTTCATGATTTAGGTAAGTTTGTTTTCGCCTTCAGCATTTTCTGGACGTATATCTGGTTCAGTCAGTTTTTGTTGATTTATTATGCCAATATTCCTGAAGAGACTGTCTACTTCTATCAGCGTTTAAAAGTGGCTCCGTATAGTTGGATATTTTTTGTCAATCTTTTATTAAACTTCGTGTTGCCTTTCTTGTTATTGATGACAAGAGATGCAAAACGACACATGTCCATGTTAAAGGTAGTTTGCCCTATTGTAATACTTGGTCATTGGTTTGATTTCTTCAACATGATTACTCCAGGGGTTATGCAAGGCGGTGGCGGTATTGGATTTCTCGAAATTGGTTTGGGACTTATCTTTATGGCAGCATTTCTTTTCGTGGTATTAAGCAGCTTGGCAAAAAATCCGTTGATTGCGAAAAACCATCCGATGATGGAGGAGAGTATGCATCACCATATTTAATTGATTTGAAGTGACAGCGTAGATAGAATTTTAAAAATAAAGATATGATGAGTGTTATTGTCGGTTTAGGTGTAGTCCTGGTGCTGGCTATTCTGTACATGATTTTCAGAATAGGCAATCTCGTGGGGCTTGTGAAGGGAAAGGAGACCACTGATCCTTATAATGATGTGAACGGTTTCCTGTTCATGGCATTTTCAGTACTCAGCATCACAGGATTCTTATGGTATTCTTATGCTCATTTTGATGGTTATACTTTACCGGTAGCCTCTATTCACGGTAAAATAACAGACTCCTTATTTTGGATCACCATGGGCATTACGGTAGTAGCCTTTGTCATCATCAGTATTGCCATGTTTTGGTTCACCTACAAATACAGGTACAACCCGAATCGAAGAGCCGAGTTTATTTCAGACAATCATAAGTTGGAGATTCTTTGGACGGTAGTACCCGCCATTGTTCTAGCTTTATTGATTTTTAAAGGGCTTCGTGTATGGAATGATATTACAGAACCTGCCGGTAAAGAGGCCGAAGTGATTGAGTTGATTGGCCAGCAGTGGCTTTGGTCAGCTCGATATCCCGGTGTGAAAGACAATCAATTAGGAGATTGCAATTATAAATTAATTGATGCGTCCAATGAATTTGGTTTGGATTTAACGGATAAGAATACATTTGATGATTTCAAATCTTTGGAACTTCATTTGCCTAAGGGGAAAGAGGTCTTATTGAAGATCAAAGCAAAGGATGTTTTGCATAGTGTTTTCCTTCCTCACTTTCGTGTGAAAATGGACGCGGTACCCGGCATGTACACGTACTTCAAGTTCACACCGACAAAAACTACGCAGGAAATGCGTGATGAAACCGGCAATCCTAAATTCAACTATGAAATGGCCTGCACTGAAATTTGTGGAAAGGGTCACTTCTCCATGCGTTTCCCAGTAGTTGTTGATGAGGTTGAAGTTTATGAGAAGTGGAAAGCTGCTCAGGATGCCTGGCTGAAGCTAAATCCTGAATACCTGGCGAAGGTACCTGCAGCGCTTCGTGAAGCAGCAATGATCAAGGCCGGTGTGCCTCTTGTTAACACAGCGACTGGAGCCGCTCAGCTACGCTCTGTTTCAATTACTAACTAAGATATTTTAACCTATGGCAACAATAGATACTCATTCTCAGACCGAAGTTCACGCCCATGATGATCATGAACATGATCACGAACACGGTAACTTTTGGACGAAATATATTTTTAGTGAAGATCACAAAGTAATTGCCAAGCAATTCCTGATCACAGGTATGGCGTGGGCCTTAATAGGAGGGATACTCTCTGTTATTTTCCGCCTTCAATTAGGTTTTCCCGAAGCATCACTCGAGTGGTTAAGGCCTGTATTGGGTGGTTGGTTGACTCCGGAAGGAAAAATTGATCCTGAATTTTATTTAGCCCTGGTGACCATGCATGGTACGATCATGGTATTTTTTGTATTAACAGCAGGCCTAAGTGGTACGTTCAGTAACTTCCTTATTCCATTACAGGTAGGTGCGCGCGATATGGCGTCAGGCTTTATGAACATGCTATCGTATTGGTTCTTCTTCGCCTCAAGTGCAGTAATGTTTACCTCTTTATTCATTTCCACTGGCCCTGCGGCAGGGGGATGGACGATCTATCCACCATTGAGTGCATTACCTCAGGCGATCTCCGGATCGGGCTTAGGAATGACATTATGGCTTGTTGCAATGGCTTTGTTTATCGTGAGTAGTTTATTGGGTGGTATTAACTATGTAACTACCGTAATCAACCTGCGCACCAAGGGAATGGCTTTTACAAAAATGCCATTGACCATCTGGGCGTTCTTTTTCACTGCAATTATTGGTATTCTTTCTTTCCCCGTACTTTTTGCGGCAGCCTTGTTATTGATTTTTGATCGTAGTTTCGGTACTAGCTTTTATCTATCTGATATTTATATTGGAGGTGAAGCTCTTCCCAACCAAGGTGGAAGTCCAATTCTATTCCAACACTTGTTCTGGTTCTTAGGACACCCCGAGGTGTACATCGTATTGTTGCCGGCCTTAGGCTTGTCGTCTGAAATTATTGCCACTAATTCGCGTAAGCCAATATTTGGTTACAAAGCTATGGTCGGCTCGATGTTGTTCATTGCCATTCTTTCCTTCGTAGTATGGGCACACCATATGTTTGTTACCGGGATGAATCCTTTTCTGGGCTCCATCTTTACGTTGTTGACGCTCATCATAGCAGTCCCCTCGGCTGTGAAAATATTTAATTATGTAACTACACTATGGAAGGGTAACATTATCTTCACACCTGCCATGTTGTTCTCCATTGGTCTGGTATCTTTCTTCTTGACAGGCGGTATCACGGGTATTTTCTTAGGAAATTCAGCTGTAGACATTCAGTTACACGACACGTATTTTGTGGTGGCTCACTTTCACCTGGTGATGGGTAGTGCATCATTCTTCGGCATGATGGCCGGTGTTTATCATTGGTTCCCCAAGATGTTCGGAAGAATGATGAATGATCGCCTCGGTTACATTCACTTTTGGTTGACCTTTATCGGAGTCTATTTAGTTTTCTTCCCAATGCACTATATCGGTATTGCGGGCTTCCCTAGAAGGTACTATAGCTGGACTAACTTTGAAACCTTCAGTGGCTTTGCTGACCTAAATATGCTGGTGAGTGTGGCGGCCATTATCACCTTGGCGGCACAGTTTATCTTCTTGTTCAATTTCATCTACGCCATCTTCAGAGGGAAAGCCGCTCCTGCAAATCCTTGGAATTCCAATACCTTGGAATGGACCACTCCAAGGTATCCAGGGCATGGTAACTGGCCCGGAGAATTACCAACGGTATACCGTTGGCCTTATGACTATAGCAAGCCCGGTGCAAAGGAGGATTTCATCCCACAGCATATTCCTTATTCTGAAACTCCCGAATCGAACTTGCCAAACGAGAATGATCTTATTAAACTGGAGATGGGCGATTCAGGAGCCATTGTCGTGGAAGACAAAAGACATTAAGCCGAAGGGTTAGACGAGTTTTGAGTCAGGCAGCAATCAGGGGATTTCATAAGCTTTGCTTTTCTACCCTGATTGCTGTTTTTATTTTAATCCTGGCAGGGGGAGTCGTGAGAACAACGGGTTCAGGGATGGGTTGCCCGGACTGGCCGAAATGTTTTGGGACGTGGGTGCCGCCCACATCGATTAATCAACTACCTGCAGATTATAAAAAAACATTTTCCGAGTACCGGGAAAAGAAAAATCAAAAGTTTGCCGGATACTTGAATGCTATTGGTCTTGACGATACCGCGAAAGAGTTAGTCAACAATAAGTCCATTCTTGAAGAAGCTGACTTCAATGCCTCTAAGACCTGGATAGAATACATTAACCGCGTGCTGGGTGTAATTGTGGGATTCCTGATTCTTGCCCTTGCGGTGAAATCAGTTTCATATCGAAGATCGTTGCCAAGGATATTTTATTTCTCTATAGCCACATTGGTAGCCGTAATTTTTCAAGGTTGGTTCGGATCAATCGTTGTTTCTACCAATCTCACAACATGGACGATTACGGTGCACATGTTTCTCGCTTTACTTATTGTTGCACTTCTTGTCTATCTATATCACATCAGTGACCCCCGTGCCTATCTTAAGTCAATCGATCGCAGTATCCGATGGATTCTTTTCCTCTGCATGGCGGTGCTGCTTGTTCAAATCTTGTTAGGTACTCAAGTAAGGCAGGCCATTGACAGAATTGCGGCCGCGGCTATTTCACGTGATTCCTGGATTTCCAAACTTGGTTTAGAATTTATTATCCACCGTTCCTTCTCCTGGGCAGTACTTGCCATACACTTAATTTTAGTGGTGAAAATGGTCAAAACATCTGTGGAGAAAGCTTTATCGCTTGGCCTAATAGCTTTAATTTTGGGGACATTATTGACAGGGGCGGGGATGGCCTATTTTTCAGTTCCCTATCTCCTTCAGCCTGTTCATTTGCTTTTAGGAACAATGATTTTTGGGGCACAGTTGCTTTTGTTTTTTAGGCTGAACACAGGCCGAGTTAACGTGTTATTATAAAAGAATGGTTACAGAAGTATCAGGATTGAGTACCTACATGTTGGCATTGGCCAAGACGAGGGCTTTGATAGAATTGCTGAAAGTCAGGCTTTCTGCATTGGTCGCATTTTCCTGTGCTTTCGGGTATGCGTTGGCTATGCCAAGTGATATCCACTGGCAAACACTTTTCATGGTGTACTTGGGAGGTTTTCTCATGTCGGGCGCTGCCGTTACCGTGAATCAGATAATCGAGCGAGACCTGGACAAGCTCATGACGCGTACTCTGAATAGACCTTTGCCTACAGGCCGAGTCAATGTTCAAGAAGCAATAGTATTTGCTACAGTATGCCTTTTAATAAGCATTATTATTTTATGGATTTACGCTAATCCACTGACGGTTGTGCTTTCAGTACTATCGCTGGTCTTGTACAGTTTCGTCTATACACCGCTAAAGAGGGTAGGCCCTATTGCAGTTTTTGTCGGTGCTATTCCGGGAGCACTACCTCCTTTGCTGGGTTGGATAGCCGCCACCGGAAACATCTCACACGAAGCAATGATTATTTTTGGTATTCAGTTCATTTGGCAATTTCCACACTTCTGGGCGATAGCTTGGGTAGCCGATGATGATTATAAGAAGGCAGGATTTAAACTTTTACCATCCGGAGGTGGCAAGGATTTGAATACAGCAGTTCAAATTATGATTTATACCATGTTTCTTATTCCGCTTGGACTGCTTCCTGCAAAATTTGGAATTACCGGCATCGACTCGGCCATTGTGGCGACTGTATGTGGGATTGCTTTTTTTGCAGCAACATTTTCGCTTCTTAAAACAGGAAGCAGAAAATCGGCATTGCGAATAATGTTTGGTTCGTTTTTGTATTTGCCTATTGTGCAAATAGCCTATTTGTTGGATAAAGTGTAGAATGATTTAATAACTGTAAAAATGACAACTGATTTTAAAATTGTAGAAGAACCGAAGAAGCCGATCTCCATGCATCCCAAAAAATTTGCGATGTGGCTTTTTATTGGCAGTGTGGCCATGCTGTTTGCTGCGTTCACTTCAGCGTATATCGTTCGGCAGGCCGAAGGAAATTGGCTTTATTTTGACTTACCTAATCTGTTCTACATCACTTCCGGAATCATTCTGGTGAGCAGCATTACGTTGCAGTGGGCCTATTTAGAGGCGAAAAAGGATAATCTGGACAGAGTGAAGTTGTTAGTCGGTATTACATCTTTTCTTGGAGTGGCTTTTCTGGTGGGCCAGTTGATGGCGTGGAGTCAGCTGGTGGATCGTAGCGTCTACCTGGTTGGAAATCCCTCAGGATCATTTATTTATATTTTGACAGGTTTACACGGAGCCCATTTGATCAGCGGGATCGTCTTTCTTTTAATCGTTCTAAACTCAACTTTTAAGTTCAAAATCCATTCTAAAAATCTCGCTCAGCTGGAAATGTGCCTTACTTATTGGCATTTTTTGGGAGGACTTTGGCTATATTTGTTTGTATTCCTAATATTGTACAGATAATTAGATATTAACCTATGGCACACTCCTCAACTACTGTATCGGCACCAGGAAGAGACGTTTGGGATGGTGGGGTTTCACCGATGGGCGTCAGCTATGGCAAGCTCATGATGTGGTTCTTTCTCCTTTCGGATGCCTTTACATTTTCAGGTTTATTGGTGACCTACGGTTTAGTCCGTTCTGCGCACAATGCGTATGAAGGGACAGTGGATGCTTTTACTTTTTCCCATTCTTACTGGCCAATCCCCGAGAAGGTTTTTGATGCTATGCCTTTCTTGCATGGCGTAGAGCTTCCTTTGGTCTTTGTTGGGATCATGACTTTCATTCTCATCATGAGCAGCGTTACCATGGTACTTGCCGTGGAAGCCGGCCATAGAATGGATCGCAAAGCAGTGGAGAAATGGATGCTCTGGACAATCCTTGGCGGTATTGCTTTTTTGAGTTGTCAGGCCTGGGAGTGGACGCACTTTATCGTAGGCACAGACGCAGGAACAACAATCAAAGAAATAGGAAGTGGCGTTGAGCGTACTATTTTCGGTGCCAACCTTCATGAAAATCAATACGGCCCGCCTGATTTTGCTGATTTCTTCTTTTTCATAACAGGCTTTCATGGCTTCCACGTATTCAGCGGAGTGCTCTTAAATTTCTTAATCTATTATAATACCGTTACGGGGCTCTATGAACGCAGAGGCCATTATGAGATGGTAGAGAAAGTAGGATTGTACTGGCACTTTGTTGACTTGGTTTGGGTGTTTGTATTCACGTTCTTCTATTTGGTTTAAAAAATTAATTCTATACAAAATGGCACACGCTTCCCACGAATCTCAAGTAACTGTACTTCCTCCTGACAAGGAAAAGATTAAGAGGCTATGGACGGTAGCAGCTTACCTGGGAGCAATTACAGTAGTTGAATTTATCATCGCCTTCACTTTGCCGCATGGCCCTCTTAAGACTGTGATATTTGTTGTGATGACGATTGTAAAGGCAGCCTATATTGTGGGTGAGTTTATGCACCTAAAGTATGAGGCCAAGTTTTTGATGTGGTCTATCCTTATCCCGATGGCCTTTGTGATATGGATGTTGGTTGCTTTCGTTTACGAAGGAATGAAAATCTCCACTGTGCATTTTTAGAAAATTTCATTAAGTATTCCGAAAAGGGCTGAGGTCATAACTTTAGCCCTTTTTTTATGTTACAGTTACAGATGAGTAAAAAATCCATTTACCTTTTTCTGGCCCTTCTATTTCCGGGAATTATTTTTGTGTTTCTAAAGTTTTTCGGGAAGAACGAGTTCGCTATCCCGGTGTATTATCAAAACGGGATAGACAGTGTCAGTGTTATTTGCGGTGGTGATTATTCAAAGCCTTACACCTTACCAGATTCCGTTTTAGTAGCAATTGGTGCTCTTAAGAAGCAGACACGCGTAGTTGTATTCGAACCAACGGAAGCATCAAGAACTGAGTTAAAGCGCCTAACGGATATTTTTAGTCTTGAAGAGTTTACCAAAACAGAAATTATCATTCAACAGGGCGATTCAGCGGGAATCTCGGAGGCCCGTTATACAAGATGGACTACCTGTGTCTTCCTCATTAAAAAACCATACAATGCGGTATTGGTAGATGATGAGAATAGAATAAGAGGGTATTATGCCGTTGATAGGAGAGAGGAGATGGATCGTTTGATTTTAGAAATGCAGATCTTGTTAAAAAAATATTAGATGAATTTACAGAGCGAAGGATACCGCAAACTAATCATTGCTATTTCAATCATCATTCCAGTGGCAGTGGCAAGTTTGTTCGGAATCAAAGTAGAGGGATACGATTTTTCTTTCCTTCCTCCCATTTACGCAACCATTAATGGCTTAACAGCGATTCTCTTGATGATGGCAGTAATTGCTATTAAAAATGGTAAGAGACAGATTCATGAATCACTGATGAAAGGCTGTATATTGTTATCCGCTACTTTTCTGGTCCTTTACGTTCTCTACCATATGACAAGCGACTCAACTCCTTTCGGAGGAGGTGGCATAGCGCGGGTAGTTTATTTCATCGTATTGATCAGTCACATTCTGTTGTCGGTCATCATTATCCCACTGGTTTTATTTACCTTTGTCAGAGCCCTTTCGGGAGATTTTAAACGACATAAAGCATTGGCCAGAATTACGTTTCCGATTTGGCTTTATGTCGCTGTCACGGGAGTGGTAGTGTATTTAATGATAAGTCCTTATTACAAATAATAGTCAGCGATATGAAGGTTTTAGTTTTAACAACAGTGCTCACCATCCTTACCATTTCACAATCATTGGCACAGTGTGCTATGTGCCGGGCTACGTTGGAGAATAATATCAGTAACGGAAATCCCGGCATCGCAACAGGGATCAACGTAGGAATTATGTATCTTTTTTTTGCACCCTATCTTGCGGTCGGTTTGATTGCTTACTTTTGGTATAGAACCAGTAGAACCAATGCCAGAAAAGAATTTGAAAGCCGCAATATGGCAAGGTAAGTGCCCTCACTGCCGGCAGGGTAGCATTTTCAAATACCCATTACGTAATCTTTCCAAATTCAGCCTAATGAATCAGGAGTGTACCCTCTGCGGAGCCTCTTTTGAACCTGAACCTGGATTTTATTTCGGGGCTATGTTTGTTAGTTATGCCTTAAATGTTGTTTTGTTTGTGGTTGTTGGATTGACAATGTATTTTCTATTCCATCCGTCAGACGTAGTCTATGTAGTTAGTATTGGATCGGCCGCTCTGCTGTTCACGCCACTCTTTTTTCGATTATCACGGATACTTTTCCTGTATTGGTTTGGCGGGCATCGGTACGACCCCCGTAAGCAATAAAGCCCAGAAATTGCTATTTTTATTGGATTGACTTTAGACATGGTGAAATCCAACCTTCTGCTTTTAGCATCGCTCTCCTTCCTGTTGCTGGGAATATTTTCTTCTGATTTATTCGTAAGACCGATATCAGAAAATGATTTAGCGTTGCAGGTAAGTGAGTCATTACAGCGCGAAATTGTCCGGGCTGAGCAAGAAGCTGAGGTATTGCTGGCCAATCCAAGTCCTGAAAATACTTCTTGGGCTAAGGTGAACTATTCATTTTTTTTATTGGATAGCACAAAAGTGATTGCCTGGAGTAAGAATAATTTCTTGCCAGACACCCACACCCTGATGAGTAGCAGTTTGTTGAGTCTGCTACGTGTCACTCGTGGCGACTTTGTCACTCGGAAATGGCCTTTGGATGAAAATCGCTATTTGATCTTGCTGCTTACCCTTCGGGAACGCTTTAGTATAGAAAATCAGTATGTACAACCCCATTGGAATGATCGGATTTTTAGCAACGCTGTTTTAATGCATGACCTTACCAATAGCACGGGTAGTGCTGTATGTATTGAAAATGATCAATGCCTCTTCAAGGTTTCTATGGACGCTGAGGCAGAATCTTCTTCAGAATATGTAGGAATGCTGCTCATTCTTTGCGCAATTATTAGTCTAACCATTTTTCTGGTATTGGTGGTTCGTCACTTTCATCAGAAGAGAAAATACCAGCTGGCTTTCGTGATCTTGTTAGTTTCGTTGGGTGTAATGAGGATAGCCATGGTGAAATTTAATTTCCCGGGGGCATTCGTTACCTTTTCCTTATTTGACCCCAAGCAGTTTGCTTCCTCAAGTTTTAATGCATCGATAGCCGATTTGTTTTTAAATGCATTGGTTGTATTGTCTCTTTGCATTTACCTTTTTATGAATTATTCGAGATTCGGTATCATTAAAAAGTTAATGAATGTGACTTCTGGATATTTGAATATGGCTTATGCTATCCTTTTTTCTTTTCTGTTCTTCTTGTCATTTTTATTTCCTTATCTATTTTTTGAAACGATTTATCATAACTCCTCTATATCACTTGGAATAACAGAAAGCCTTACCTTCAACATTACTCGAATGGTTGCTTTTTTCTCTGTAATTCTTGGTTGTATCTGTAGTGTTCTTGTAGGCCACGCTTTGCTTAGGTTGTTGTTATTTGTTACAGAAAGCTCTAAAATAAAGGGAATAGCTTCTATTTTAGCTGGGGCGGCTCTATTCCTTCTTTTTTTTACGGTCAGTGGACGAAATTATTGGATTACGCTTTTAGTAGGTAGTACCTACCTGTTTCTTATTCTCTTCACAAAATATTTTGATAAACTCACAAAACTTTCCTTCAACTCATTTTTGTATTTCTTGTTAATAAGTGTTGCGTTGGCCATTCAGGGTGCATTGAGCATCCAACAATTCAACACGGAGCGGAGAATTCAGGATCAATATAAGTACGGTAATAATTTCCTTATCGGCAGGGATGTGCTCGGGGAATTTTTGATGAATGAAAGCGTTGGGCGGATTGGTCGCGACCCATTTATCCAATCGCGACTGGCCAACCCGTTCATTTCCAAATCTGGCATTCGGCAGCGAATCAAACAACTTTATATCAATACCTATTTCGATCGATATGATGTACAAATTTATTTGTTCAATTCGGTAGGGGCTCCGTATGGGAATGAATCCTCTACTGATTTTGCATCTTCTATCCTTAGTTTTCAAAAGGAAGCTTTTAAGACTTCCTATAATGGAATTTATTTTATCAACAATCCATCTTCCGAAGTAACCAAACAATATTTGGTGGTAATCCCTTTAGAGCGATCTGGCATTGGTACAGGATATATTGTTCTCGAACTGAATCTTAAAAGAGTAATTCCTGAGAATGTCTTTCCTGAATTATTAGCTGACAATCGCTTTGGCCAATATTTATCTAACAGGAATTTTAATTATGCTTTCTATGGAGATAGAAAGTTGACCAGTAGTTTTGGTGATTTTAACTACGAACGTGACTTTGACAAACATTTTTTAGGAAAGCCCACAATCTTTAAGGAAGGACTTTTAGCTAAAGGGTATTTTCATGTAGCCATTGAAGGTGAGGATGGAGGTGTGGCTATTATCTCTGCTCGGGGATACCCTTTCTTCTTTGTGTTGACTAATTTTTCATTTCTTTTCATTTCCAGCCTGTCAATTATTCTTTTGTTGCTACTTTTAATTGGAGTCAATTCATTAGTAAAAGGTCATCGACTCAATTATTCTACAAGGATTCAGCTTTATATCTACCTGGCTTTCTTTTTACCACTTCTATCGGTAAGCCTCACCACCCTTAGCCTAATCAGCCGTTCTGCTAAAGAGCAATTAAATAACGAATATCTTAATAAGGCTACTAGCATGGGGTCAAAAATGGCAGCCCCGCTAAGCATGATTAATCAGGATAGTATCAGTGGTAATGGTGGATTCGAGAATGAATTGATTGTAGCATCTAAACTGGCCAATCTGGATGCTTCCGTGTATGCAGTCAATGGGCATGTACTATCTTCTAGTCAACAAATTATTTTCGAAAACCAATTTATGGCACCGTTACTAAACAGGAAAGTTTGGGAGCAATTGATTCTTAATAAAGAGAATTCAACAATAGCTCAGGAGTCTATAGGGAAATTGGTTTATAACAGTTCTTATGCATCGATAAAATCACCTGAAAGTGGAGCAACAATAGGTATTGTCAGTATTCCCTTTTTTGAATCTGCTGCCTCACTGGAAAAAACACAGATCAATGTACTATCTAATATTCTTACCGTTTTTGTGGCCATCTTCATTCTATTTTCTATTCTTTCTTACGTTGCTGTCAAATGGTTGGTGTTTCCGTTAAGTCTTATTACCAAAACATTGCAAAAGACATCGTTTACTGGCAGGAATGAACTAATTGCCTGGAAAGCAAATGACGAGATGGGGATGTTAGCGAATGAGTATAATCGAATGGTAGAGAATCTTGAACACAGCCGAAGAGACTTAGCACGCAGTCAAAAAGAAAGTGCCTGGAGAGAAATGGCAAAGCAAGTGGCTCATGAAATTAAAAACCCACTTACACCAATGAAGTTAACGCTTCAGCAGATGGAATTACATTTACGCAAAAACGAATTAACTCCCGAACGAACAGAGAAATCGATCAGGTCCTTGCTGACGCAACTGGAGATTTTGAATGACATAGCATCTTCTTTCAGCACCTTCGCGCGAATGCCCTCACCGGAGATGGTACGTAGTGAGTTGAATGGTTTGCTCAAAAGAGTTGTGGAACTTTATGCAGATTATAAAACTGGTAAAGTTGAATGGCAACCTTCGGTGCGGCCACTGATGATAATGGGAGATGAGCAGCTTCTAATAAGAATCTTCTCTAACATTATTCTTAACGCACTTCAGTCGGCAGCTGAAAATAAGGAAGTAGTTGTTCAGGTTTTTTTGAAGGAACAGAACAAAGAAGCAGTTATTACTATCCTCGATAATGGACAGGGTATTCACCAAGAACTTATGGATAAGATATTCCTTCCCAATTTCACCACCAAGAAATCAGGCTCTGGTTTGGGACTAGCCGTAGTCAAGCAAGGTGTAGAGCAAAGCGGAGGTTCGATTGAGATTGAATCGGAAGTTAACAAAGGAACAAAATTTACGATTCGGTTTGATCTTGTTTGATGCGAGATCCTATTTCCCTTTCAGGCTTCGCATCACTTTGTTGGTAAAAACAAAATCGTCCAACTCTTTCACATGTGAATTCATGATGTCCTCTTTGGATCCTTCCCACAGCTTGTCGCCTTTGTAAAGGAACATTACCTTTTCTCCAATACCCATCACCGAATTCATATCGTGTGTTACCACCACGGTGGTGATGTCAAACTCTTTGGTAATCTCCTGAATGAGTTCATCAATAACAATGGCGGTTTGCGGATCAAGTCCGGAATTGGGCTCATCACAGAACAGATAGTTAGGGTTATTGACAATTGCCCGGGCAATCCCTACCCGTTTCTTCATTCCTCCACTTATCTCTGAGGGCATTTTCTTATTCACATTTTCCAGTCCTACACGCTTTAGGCAGAAATTTACCCTTTCCATTTTTTCAGCATCCGGCATCTTGGTGAGAATATCCAAAGGAAACATGACATTTTGTTCCACATTTTTTGAATCAAATAGTGCACCGCCTTGAAAGAGCATTCCTATTTCCCTACGGATTTCAGTCTTCATCTCTTTGTCCGCTTCCGTAAAATTTCTTAAGTCATAGAAAACGTTACCGGTATCTGGTTGCAGCAGGCCGACAATACACTTCAGTAAAACGCTTTTTCCCGTACCACTGGAGCCGATGATGAGATTTGTTTTGCCTTTATCAAATTCCCCGCTAATGCTATTCAGCACGGTCTTTTCGCTAAAGGATTTTGAGATATTTTTTATTTTGATCATGACTAGAGAAGCAATTGAGCAAGGAAATAATTAGACAATAAAACAGCAATTACACTTGCCGTCACAGCCGCTGTACTTGCTATACCTACTTCTAGCGCTCCTCCTTGTGTGTAATATCCCTTGAATGATGAAATGGAAGAAATTAAGAAAGCAAAAAAGTAAGATTTGATCAATGCAAACGTAATGGTGTATTCATTGAAATTAATACGGATTCCATAAATGTAATCGGTAGGTGTTATTACACCCGTAAGAGTGCCCACCAGGTAGCCACCCACTAAAGAGGAGATGCCGGCAATGATCACTAGCAAAGGATACATCAGCAACGAAGCCAGTATCTTGGGAAGAACCAGATAGGAAGATGAATTGATGCCCATCACTTCGAGCGCATCAATTTGTTCGGTGATACGCATGGTCCCCAGTCCACCGGCAATGCTGGATCCGACTTTGCCGGCATAAATGACACCAATAATGGTAGGTGCTAATTCCAGGATGGTCATTTCCCGCACAACCTGAGAGATGATGAACCGCGGAACGAAAGGGCTAACGAGATTATAGGCCGTTTGAACGGTGGTCACTGCACCCATAAAGAAAGCCACAAAAGCAACCAGTGCGACCGACTTAATTCCGACCTGCATGCATTCTTCCAGCGTCAGCTTGTAATACGTTCCAAAGGACTCTCGCCTCACAAAAAGAGAGCCTATAAACATCACGTACTTACCAAATTCCTTCATGAAAAATCCTTTAAATGCTATCTTGCCCAAAGATAAAATAAATTCTCATGAAGAAGCTGATCGTGGTCACCGGTGGGAGCAAGGGCATTGGCAAAGCTATTTTGGAAAAATTTGCCAGGGAGGGTTTTGATGTGGTAACATGTGCGCGCAAACTGCAAGGCTTGAACCAGCTTAAAGCCGAACTGGAAAGTAAGTTTGGTATTCAGGCACATATTCATTCTGCCGACATGGCCGATAAGAAACAGGTCTATGCGTTCACTGATTTTGTGAATAGTCTAAATCGCCCGGTTGATGTACTTGTCAATAATGCGGGTTACTTCATCCCGGGAAGGGTGACGGAAGAGCCCGAAGGAGCCTTGGCAAGTATGATTGATAGCAATGTATATAGTGCCTATTATACCACCCGTGGTCTTGTTAAAGCTATGCAAGAAAGGAGAGAAGGTCATATCTTTAATATGTGTTCTATTGCCAGCATTGCGGCATACCCTAATGGTGGTTCGTATGCAATTTCCAAATTTGCTTTGCTGGGCTTTTCAAAGGTACTAAGGGAAGAATTGAAAGCCTCTAATATAAGGGTCACGGCTATCCTCCCCGGGGCAACCTTGACCGCCAGTTGGGAGGGTGTCGATCTACCCGAAGAACGCTTTATCAAGGCAGAAGATGTGGCTGATACTGTCTATGCCGCTTACGCCCTGTCAGGCCGAAGCGTGGTGGAGGAAGTTTTGATTCGGCCTCAATTGGGAGATATTTAACCTTGCTATCTAGTTACAAACTTATGAGACTTTGAGCTTTTGATTTCAATCCATTTGGAACATTTTGTTCTTTTTCAGGTTAAATTTGATGTAAAGTATTGAGCGTGAAAGATCAGATTCTACAAGCACGGAATTATTGCAATAGCCTTACCCGGTACTCACGCAGGAAGACACGTGTGGTGAACATTGGCAGCTTGCCGATGGGCGGAGAGAATCCCATCCGGATTCAATCGATGACCACCATTGATACCATGGATACAATGGGCTCAGTAGAACAGACGATTCGTATGGTGGAAGCTGGCTGTGAATATGTGCGCATTACAGCACCAAGCCTTAAGGAAGCTCAAAACCTGGAAGAGATAAAAAAGGAACTCAAGCGGAGAGGTTATACTGTTCCGTTGATTGCTGATATCCACTTCACACCTAACGCAGCAGAATTAGCAGCACGAATCGTTGAGAAGGTCAGGGTGAATCCAGGAAATTATGCTGACAAGAAAAAGTTTGAACAAATTGAATATACCGAGTCTGACTATCAGGAAGAACTGGACAGAATCCGTAAGAAGTTTACGCCACTGGTAAAAATCTGTAAGGAATACGGCACCGCCATGCGCATCGGAACCAATCACGGTTCTCTTTCTGATCGCATCATGAGTAGGTATGGTGATACACCTCTTGGTATGGTGGAATCAGCCCTTGAATTTTTGCGTGTCTGTGAAGACCTGAATTACTACGAGGTTGTATTGTCGATGAAGGCGAGCAATCCTCAGGTGATGGTTCAGGCTTATCGACTGTTGGTTCAAAAGTTGGATGAGGAAGGTCTTCAGCCTTACCCCCTGCATCTTGGTGTGACGGAAGCCGGAGACGGAGAAGATGGTAGAATAAAATCATCGGTTGGAATTGGTACGTTGCTTGAAGACGGCTTGGGAGATACAATTCGGGTTTCACTTACCGAAGAGCCGGAGGCAGAAGTTCCGGTTGCCAAAGCGTTGGCCGATCGCTACACTTCCAGAAAGGGAGACTTCATTCCGGAAATAGATCAGTATCCAGTTAATCCATTTGCCTATTTACGCAGGGTTACTCATGAAACAATAAATTTTGGAGCACATCAGGTTCCCAGAGTGATTGCCGATTTCTCTGGAAAAGATAAAGTAACCCCTGCTTCTCTATTTGCATTAGGTTATCACTATTCGGTGCCATTAGATAAATGGAATATCACCGATATGGCGTGTGACTATATCTTTTTAGCTGACAACACAATTGACTTTGAAATCCCAGGAACACTGGGGCTGATCTTCTCTCATGATGTGTGGCTTTCTCAACGTCAGAAAGAAAGGGCCTATCCGTTAGTCAATGCCCAAGAGTACTTTAAAGGGGTTGAATTATCAACCACATTAAATTTTATTCATGTCAGTTTGCATGACTTAACTCCGCTATTCATTGAAAAACTAAATAATGACATCACGGCTGTTTTGATCGTCAAAACAAATAATGATCATGGGCTGGCCGAGCAGCGAAGACTTTTTGTTGAGCTTGTTACTCATCAGTGTAAGGTTCCGGTTGTTATTTCCAGAGCGTACACCAATTTAGAACCGGAGCAACTTCAGCTTTATGCGGCTACCGATATAGGTGGTTTGTTGATTGACGGTTTAGGCGATGGAATTTTCATTAATGCACTGCATTGTGGAGGAGACAAGATTGTCAATGAAACAGCTTTTAATATTCTTCAAGCTACCCGCACCCGCATTTCAAAGACAGAATATATCTCTTGCCCTTCCTGTGGTCGTACCCTTTTCGATCTTCAGGAGACAACAGCAAAAATTCGGTCCCGCACCAGTCATCTTAAAGGATTAAAGATTGGCATCATGGGGTGTATTGTCAATGGCCCTGGCGAGATGGCAGACGCAGACTATGGTTATGTTGGTTCAGGGCCGGGACGAATTACTTTGTATCGAAGTAAAGACGTGGTCAAACGCAATGTTCCCTCGGCTCAGGCCGTTGATGAATTAATAGGTATTATTCGTGAAGATGGTAATTGGATAGATTAACAGTAAGAAGTATGGAAAATCAGGAATCAAAAGCACCCGTGGAGCGGAAGAAACTTTCACTCCGTGAGTTTTTTTCAATGGGAGAGGTGGGAGAGTATTTCTTCCGGAAGAAAGATCCCAATCGCCCATCGAATATCAATATCAAAATGATGCACGGCATCAATAAATTCTCTATACTCATTTTCCTGATCGGAGTTTTATATCTTATCTATAAGTTGGTTCTTAAACCTTTGTTCTAGCCTGAACCTTGAATTATACAGAAGCTATTGCCTTGCTAAAAAAGGAGTAACGGAAGAATTTCCTTTTGGAGAAACTACTCTTGTCTTTAAGGTAATGGGCAAGATGTTTACGGCTACGGATATTGAAGTGTTTGAAAGTATCAATCTCAAATGCGATCCGGAG
>JANNRV010000081.1:0-15863 GCA_031401775.1 Bacteroidia bacterium
GGAACTCGGTCCACACAGCGTGGAACCCAAGAGCTCCTGTAGACAAAAAGCACGTTCAGAACAGTCCTTCAAGAAAGATTCCCATATTTCATATTTCCGAAGACTTAAATAGAAATTAGCAGTTCAAAAAAACTGAATTCAAAAGTTCATGTAAAATTCTTGTTATTGGTAATGGATAATAAAGAGATTCCAGCCATGGGCAAACTGCAAATATGTAAAAACAAAGCGTAAGGAGCAAGAATTTTTTCTCTTTGCTTCGCGAAAAGTAAGGTGCGGTCGTGACCAAATTGCATATAGACATGCTTACTAACACTAAAATCGATGTATGCTCGGGCCTGAAAAAAATCAACTCCATTAGTCTTAAAGTTTTTCCAAAAACCCTCACGAGGTACTACAGGGTTTTGGGCCATTTGATCCTGTACATAAGAAGGAAGAATAGATTGGTTATCACTCAAATAAGTATAAAAGCCAATTTTACGATCAATCATACCCCGGATCTCCACGCCTCTTGTGTTGATGAAAGTCGCCTCACTTAAGCGTGAATCCTTTCCTATCCCGGCATAAAGAACAGGACTAACGTGCAAATCAAAATCCGGTATGTCAACATAAGCGAGATCAGATTTTTTCTTATAGAAGTGCTTAACAACTGGTTTCGTGCTCTCGTTGGTGGTAGCACGGCTCCATTCCCAACTATCATTTCGCAGGTACTCCTGATTAAACAGATCAGAACGAGAAGTAAAGACGTTGTCTTTAGCGGAAAGAGAGTCAACAAAGGCTATGATGGCAGCGCGCTTATATGGTTTCACGGAAGTAAAAATCTCAGGCGCCACCCTTCCGGCTTTTACCTCATAGCGATCTATCCAATGATAATAATCTTCGTTGAGCGTAGCGTTGGTGCTTTGGGCAATCAATACTACCGGAAACAGTATAGATACAATTGGCAACCAGTATTTCATCATAGCTTTAAAAAATCGGAGGCGCGGATCGCGATAGATGGAAATTCTGCTAAAATCTTTTTGTCGTAAGTTATTAATGGAATATTAAATTCTCTCGCAAGAGCAACAAACTCGGCATCGTAGGCGGTGCATTTGGATGCATTTACGAGCTCTAAAACAGAATATTGCGAAACAGAAAATTCCCTTTCTCCAACCGTACGCCTCGCAAAATCAATGGCATCAAGTCCTTGCTTATAGTTAAGGATATTTTTGCGCAAATACAGAGCCACAACATTGACAAACTCACTTCTCCACAAGATCGGAAATGCCCATTCCGGATCTTTTACATGAACCAAGTTTGCTTCTTCTGAATGTATCGAGTCAAAATGGAGATAAGAAAGGAGGTTGGTATCGGCAATGATCATTCCCTCCCTCGGTTGATGGCTTTCTCAATTTCTTCTGGTGCCAATCTTACTTTGATCAGTTTCCTGAAATCTCTGGCTTGGGCTCGTATTTTTTCAGGATCTACCCTTTCCGACCCCACTGATTTTTGGATTCGAAGGATCAATTCATTGTTAATACTTCGTTGATGACGCTTTGCCAATGATTTAACAAGGTTATAGAGCTCATCCGGCATATTTTTGATGGTTATATTTGCCATATTGGTTCCATTTAGATACCAAAATACAACCTTGCCAAATTCTTCACAAATCAAAATATTGCAACCTTGTAGATTGCTCCATTTTTCCTACTTTTGCAGTCCTTAAAGAATTCAAAATGAAAAAAAGCATTCATCCTGAGTATAAAGACGTGGTTTTCTGGGATACTTCCAGTGATTTCAAGTTTTTGAGCCGCTCGACTTCTATTCCTAAAGAAACCACTAAGTGGACAGACGGCAAAGAGTACCCTGTTATCAAGGTAGAAGTTAGTTCTGCCTCTCATCCCTTCTTCACCGGCAAAAAGATGTTCCTGGACACCGCAGGCCGTGTTGAGAAATTCAAAACCAAATACCAGAAAAAATCCTGATTCTTTTAAACTTAGCGGTTTAATGAAAGGTCTTCCACGGGAGACCTTTCTCTTTCTAAAAGAAGGACAAATCTTTCCCTTATTTTAGCAAAATGAATATCATCCTGTTTGACGATCCCGCTATCCGGACAGCGTTACTTCCCTTCACGTTTACGAGACCGGTAGCCACTGTTCGGGTAGGGATTCTTACTGTAACAGAGAAATGGCAACACTATCTTCAGGGGGACTTTTCATTCCATACCGAAGAATACTTAAGCAAGAAATTCATTTTTACTCCAACCAACGATAATCTCTGGATCCATGGAGCGGTTTGTCCTGATGTATCATTAATAACTGCCATAAAATCATTAGGTCTTGGACAAGGGTTAACAAAAAACTCCCGGGTAATTGCCTATCGAACACAGGAGGATGAATTACCCGAGGTAATTTCCGGATCGATAAAAGAATATTCCAATGAAATTTGCATCATTGATCAGGTCTGGAAAATCTTTCAGTACAATGGCGATCAAATCAGGGCAGATTTTAAGTTGCTCACCCAAGGAAGAAAGTCGAAAGCGATAAGTGATCCGCATACAAGGACGTATAATCTGAATGACATTTTTTTGGAAGAAGGTGCTGAGGTGAAAGCAGCTGTGCTCAACGCAGAAAATGGACCTATTTATCTTCGCAAAAATAGTCACGTACAAGAAGGCGCTTTAATTAAAGGACCTTTTGCACTCTGCGAAGGGTCTCATGTCAATATGGGTGCTAAAATCAGAGGCGATACTACCGTGGGGCCACACTCAAAGATTGGAGGCGAAGTAAGCAACTCCGTCATCTTTGGATATAGTAACAAAGCCCATGATGGCTTTTTAGGAAATTCTGTGATTGGTGAGTGGTGTAATATCGGAGCGGATACCAACACGTCCAATCTTAAAAACAATTATGAAAATGTGAAGATCTGGAGTTACGCCAAAAAAGGTTTCGCAGATACCGGCTTGATGTTTTGTGGTTTGATGATGGGCGATCATAGTAAATGCGGCATCAACACGATGTTTAATACCGGAACTGTGGTGGGAGTCAGTGCCAGCATCTTTGGTGATGGGTATCCCCGAAATTTCATTCCTTCTTTTGCCTGGGGTGGAGCAGCTGGATTTACAACCTTTCAATTGAATAAATCCTTTGACACCGCTGCAAAGGCGATGGAAAGAAGAGGCCTGACGCTCACGGAAACAGACAAAGAAATAATGGCTACAATTTTTAAGTTGAGCTCTGAAAACCGCGTTTGGGAAAAGAAATGAGATTTAAAGACGTACCGGGATCATCACACGTAAAAGAAAGGCTAATCCAATCCGTGAAAGCCGTGACCGTTCCCCATGCTCAGCTTTTTGCCGGACAGGTTGGTGCTTTAAATCTACCGATGGCATTAGCTTTCACTACTTATCTGCATTGCTCGAATAAAGAAGAGTATGATGCTTGTGGAGCATGTCCTGCTTGCAGTAAGAGCCTTAAACACATTCATCCGGATACTAATTTTGTTTTCCCGTTGGGAAATATAAAAGGTGATAAAGATGAAGACAGGTTTAAAGCGGAGATTATGAAGACCTGGCGCAGCTTTTTGACCGAACAACCTTTCGGAAATCTTGATGACTGGGCCGGCTATTATAGGGGTGAAGACAAACAGGCGATTATTTCAAAAGAGGAGAGCAGGGAAATTATTAAATCACTTTCATTGAAACCTTTCGAAAGTCCTTACAAGGTAATGCTTATCTGGTTGCCTGAATACATGCATCCCTCTGCGGCCAATGGCATTCTTAAAATATTGGAGGAGCCACCTCCTAATACATTCTTTCTTCTCGTTACAAATGCTGCTGAGAGGCTATTGCCAACCATCCTATCAAGAACACAAATCATTCAGATTCCTATGCTTTCAGATGAAGAAGTGAACACTCACTTGAAATCATTAGATAACATTGAGGAGAGTAAACGAGATAAGATTATACAATTGGCAGAAGGGAATCTTAACCTAGCCCTGAAATTAATTGACAGGGAAGAAGATCATCACTTCGAATTGTTTTTCAATTGGATGTTGGCGTGCTTCAAAAAAGAGTATGCAAAACTTGTCGCTATGGCTGATGATTTTCATACACTGGATAAAATGAATCAGCGGAATTTAATGACCTACAGCCTGAACATGATGCGCGAGACGCTGCTTCAACTATCAGGCGCAACAAGTATTAACCGATCAAAAGGAAATGAATTGGAGAGGGTTCAGAAGTTCAGTAAACTGATGAATGTTGCCCGAATTGAAAAATCGAGTCATCTTATTAATGATGCCGCTTATCACCTGGAGCGCAATGGCAGCGCGAAAATGATCTTCATGGATCTATCGCTCCAACTTTCCGATGTGATTAATCCCTAAATCAAATTCTGTTTTATATTTTTGCACGAATAAATTTTTATACCAATGAATAAATTATTTTATGCCCTTTCCTTATTAACGCTTACTCTCTTTGGGAGCTGTGCTCAAAACAAGAATGACTATGTAATAACCATAAAAACAAACTATGGTGACATGACTGCAGTGCTTTATGATGAGACGCCCAAGCACAAGGAAAACTTTATCAAACTCGCAAAAGAGCAATACTTTGACAGTATGCTTTTTCACCGAGTTATTCAAGGCTTTATGATTCAGGGAGGCGACCCTAATTCAAAGAAGGCAAAACCCGGAGAATCCCTTGGCACAGGCGGCCCAGGTTACACAATAGATGCTGAATTCAATCCTAAATTCTTTCACGAGAAAGGGGTACTGTCTGCTGCCAGAATGGGAGATCAAACCAATCCTTTAAAGGCTTCCAGTGGTAGTCAATTTTATATTGTTCAGGGGACCGTGGCGTCTGCAGAAGAGCTTAAAATTGATCAGATGAAATTGAATATGGGTTTTCAACAAATCATGCAGAACCCGGCCAACAAGCCGCTCATTGATTCTCTTAATCAGTTATTCTTGTCGGGTAACGTAGAGGCTTACAAGAAAAAAATATACAGCCTTGCCCCTCGCATAGAAAAAGAAACAGGTACCAAAGTCACCAAGGAAGTATCAGCAGAAAAAATAAAGGCCTACACAACGGTAGGTGGTGCAGGCCACCTGGATGGAGAGTATACCATCTTTGGAAAAGTAATCAAAGGCCTTGAAGTCATTGACAAAATTGCAGCGCAGCCCCTGGGGGGCGAACGTCCGTTGGAAGATGTTCGCATGTTTGTAACCGTTGAGAAGATGTCAAAGAAAAAGATCACAGAGCTCTATGGATATACCTATCCATAATTGAATGAAAATTCTCGTAACCGGATCTAACGGACTGCTGGGGCAGAAACTTACCAACCTTCTGTCGCAAGCCGATAATGTTGAGTTGATTGCTACGGCAAGACAGAAACTTTCCTTTCCTTTATACAAAGGAGAGTTCTATCCATTAGATATTACTAATTCTGAAAATACAGAAAGTCTACTTTCAAAAACAAAGCCTGACGTAGTTATCAACACTGCCGCGATGACGCAGGTTGACCAATGCGAAACAGAACAGGAAGCCTGCTGGAAGAACAACGTTATTGCTGTTGAAAATGTAGTACGAGCTTGCGTAAAGTCAGGCTCACACCTTATTCATATTTCCACCGATTTTATTTTTGATGGCACACACGGTCCATTGGATGAATCTGCCATTCCTAACCCCATCAGCTTTTATGGAAAAAGTAAACTGGCAGGGGAAGAGATTGTAAAGCAGAGTAAACTGCCTTGGGCCATTCTGAGAACAGTTCTTGTGTTTGGCGTTACCAAAGACATGAGCCGCTCCAACATTGTGTTGTGGGTTAAGAAAAGTTTAGAAGAAGGCAAGGTGATTAATGTTGTTAATGACCAGTGGCGCACGCCTACTTTAGCAGAAGATTTGGCCATAGGTTGCTATCTCGCAGCAGTAAAAAAAGTGAAAGGCATTTATAATATCTCAGGCTATGAAATGATGACTCCCTACGATATTGCAATAAAGACAGCAGAATTCTTTGGATTAGATAAATCATTGATTAACCAAACCGACTCTACGAAATTCACCCAGCCCGCCAAGCGACCGCCTAAAACTGGTTTTATTATTGATAAGGCAAGAAGGGAGCTGGGGTATTCTCCTAGAAGTTTTAATGAAGGATTGAAAGTACTTGCTTCGCAAATCAGGTAGGTTAGGTATCTGATAGGCACTTGTTGCAAATGAGCGCTATACTAGGGTATCGTTATTTTGATTTTGATTTTTTATAATTTTTTTCAGCAATTTCTCTTTGTCGTATAGCATCTTTCAAATTGGCTTCTGCCCTCCTCTCATGTGCTTCAGAAATTTTCATTTGTTCTTGTGCTCGTAATTCTGCTTCTCCTGCTAAAATAGCATTCTCAAGTGCTTTCTCCTCGTTTAGATCAGCACGCTCTTTCTGATTGTATCCAAAAGTTATTGACAGAATTGAGATCACTACCAATACTCCAATTATCAAGTTCTTTTTCATTTCTCTAGAGGTTAAATTTCCCGATAGCGGCTAATTACAAATGAATATCCTTAATAATTTAAGCAAAATCAAATAATTAATTCGATTCAGTTTCGGTGATCTGTGTCTCACAGACCGAGGTATTCATTGAAATACTGATACCATCGGCAAGGGATGGAGGCATTGTTGGAGCCCGAAATGGATTTGAGAGATGGGTGGCGACTACCGACAGCCCGGTGGCCTTGCGCTTCGCTTGGCCATGCCGCCTGCTACTTACTTCTTACCAACCACTCAATACCCATTTGCTACTTCCCTCAATTCTTTTAATCTTCACGCATATTCTAACCAACGAGTTATGACAGAAAATCGCGCCCAATGGGGCTCCAAGTTTGGTTTTATTATGGCGGCAGCGGGGTCAGCTGTTGGTCTCGGAAACGTATGGAGGTTTCCGTACCTCACGGGAGAAAATGGCGGGGCGGCTTTTGTACTGGTTTATATTATATGTGTTGTACTTGTAGCCGTGCCGATGCTGATCAATGAAATCGCTATTGGAAGATTGACCGGAAAAAATCCGGTAGGTGCTGTCCAAAAATTAGGCGGTAATAAACTCTGGATTGGGTTGGTAGGCGTACTTCCGCTGATTGTTACATTTATCGTATTGAGTTACTATAGTACGATTGCCGGATGGACGGTAGGCTATATTTTTACTTCCCTCTTTTCTATTAAAACATCATTTTCGGAATTCATTGCTAATCCGGCTTACGTTATTCCACTCGGGGCTTTTGTTATCCTCATGACTGCATTCATCGTACTGGCAGGCGTTTCCGGTGGAATTGAAAAGGCAACCAAAATAATGATGCCCATGCTTTTCGTCTTATTGATTTTGGTAATTTTTAGAAGTGTTACACTACCCGGTGCTGGAAAAGGAGTTGAATATTATCTTATTCCGGATTTTTCAAAAATCAATGGACGTGTAATATTGGCCGCGTTAACACAGGCTTTCTTTTCACTCGGTGTAGGCTGGGGTATGATGATTACCTATGGGTCGTATTTACCAAAAAGTCAAAATATTGTTACGTCCAGTTTGTGGGTAAGTGCGATGGATACTTCGGTAGCATTATTGGCAGGCTTTATGGTTTTCCCGGCCGTGTTTGCATTCAATCAATCGCCTGCAGAAGGACCTACTCTCGTCTTTAATGTCTTGGCAAATATTTTTCAGCAAATGCCACTAGGCAATATAGCCGGAGCGTTGTTCTTCCTCTTACTTTTCTTTGCAGCGATTACTTCTACCATTTCGATGTTAGAAGCACCCTCAGCATACTTCATGGATCAGAAAAAATGGAACCGCAAAAAAGCAGCGTGGACAGTAGCCATTGCCGCATTTTTATTTGGCATCCCCTCCGCACTCTCAACGGGTGCCCTGGAAGGGTTATCCACCATACAAGTAAATTTTTTAGGCGTTATCAAAACTGGCTTCATGGACATCTTCGATTATCTGTTCGGCAGTTTATTAATGATGGTCGTGGTCTTATCTACTTGCGTATTTACCGGTTGGTTCATGAAAACTGAAACACTGGTTGACGAAATCGAACAAGGTATGCCTTCCTTTAGGTCCGGAAGCATTTTAGGAATAGCGCCCTATAAAATCTGGCTATTTATGATACGCTTTGTTTGCCCTATCATAATCGGGCTGGTGATCTTGAATATGTTTGGGGTGTTTGGGTAAAGAGATTCAATATTCAAAACAGAAGCAAAACCAATTTTGAACATTGAATTTTGAATCTTTAGCCTAATCCAACAATTCTGAAATGGGCTGCCCCGAACAACCGCTCGGAAATTTTATTTTCAATAAAATGGAAAGCGTTGGAGCGATATCCGTGATGGGATGATATTGGGTCGAAGATCCTTTCTTAATCCCCGCTCCGAAGAAAATCATGGGAATGTGTGTATCATAGATATAAGAAGAACCATGTGTGCTTCCGGTCACAGTACCCCATGTAATCCATCCCGGTTCGAAAGCAAAGGCAATGTCGCCACTGCGCTTGGGGTAAAATCCTCGTATGATCATCCCCTTTACACCGGCCTCGGAAAAACTACCTTGGCGTAGCATGCTTTCCGAATAGACATATGCAATACCGGTGGTTGATTGTAAATATTTTGTAATCAACTCCGTAGCAATAAGCAAATCAATTCCAGACGTCTTGGGATCTCCTGAAAATAATTCCTGATTAAGAAAAACCTGATCGTTGATAATCTTCTCAACAACTTTTTTTCCTGGAAAATATTTTTGAAGAAACTCATTGAGCCCGACTTCAACATTAGACAACCTGAAATAATCTGCTGGAATTGAATTGTCTTTTAAATATTGAGGATTATCAGCCACCGCATGATCGGCCGTTAAAAAAACGGTGTAGCGCCCGGGACCAACTTCCGTATCCAGTTTCCTAAAAAGATCTTCAAGATTTTTATCCAATCGGAGATAAGTATCTTCAATCTCCACTGAATTGGGCCCCATCGCATGACCTATGATATCCGGAGAAGAATACGAAACAGCAAGGAAATCCGTAATTTCATCTTTACCCAATGCTTCACCGGCAATAGCGGCCATCGTCATTTCGGTTAAAAGATCATCCCCAAAAGCAGTGAATGAAAGAAGGCCAAATTCACCATTTAATTTCCGGAGTTCCTTCAGGTTATAAGGAAAAGTCGACTTGTCCTTTCCCCTTAACTTTGTTTCATAAGGTGAGTCATCAGGCCCGCTTTCTTTATACTGACCAATGGGTAACAACGTCTTCCATTCTTGAGAAAGGTAATTATCCGCCAGGTTCCTGGCATTAAAAGTTTCTACCCAAGTCGGCAATCCAACACGATAATAGGTACTCGTAATAAATCTCCCTGTCTTATCATCATACCAATAGGCACCGTCTGCAGTATGACCAGCAGGCAAAACAGCACCTCTGTCCTTCAAAGAAATACCAATAACACGCGCTTGTTTTTGCGTTGCTAATTTCAATTCATCTGTTATTGTTGTTGAAAGCATACGCCAAGGAGACACATCTCCATTACCTTCGCCATTACCTACGGGCTTTTGCTTCTCATCTTCCACACAATTAACAGTTTTCTTAAGTTGCTTGTCATACCAATCATTGCCAATAATACCATGAACTGCGGGTGTTGCTCCTGTATAGATAGAAGCATGGCCCGGCCCGGTATAGGTGGGTACATAATTATAATGTGCATTCTTTAATACGAATCCATCCTTCATCAGCCGCTTAAATCCTCCTTCACCAAATTTACTTTCAAAGCGATAAAGATATTCCTGTCGCATTTGGTCTACGATAATGCCAACAACAAGCTTTGGTGTTGTGGGATTTGTTGGTTGTGCTGCTGCAGTTAAGAAACAAAAAGAAGAAACAGCAAGAATAACAATGAGTCGAATCATGAATTGAAATTTTCACAATTTATGAAATAAGTCGGAATTGAGGGTGTAGTAAAGTTGAATGAAGTGTTAATTCTCGTCACAATATATTTTGCCGTATTCATCCTCTTCAAAAGCTTGTTTGCGAAGGATCTTTCCATCCCGGTCAAAATAAATGATCACATAAATGCCCGCCTCTTCAACATGCTTTTCAGCAAAATAGAGAGGCTCTTCGGCCGTGCCGAGGTTAATAATATCCGTGTACGAAGCAGGAATTATCTCACCTCGTGTATTACTTAGCACCCCGTAGAAATTCTCCCGGTGGATGACTACAACTTTTTCGTCACCCTGATGACCGATCAAATGAAAGTCTTTGATTTTACTCATGACTGTTTTCCGAACATTGATTTCATAAAGAGACCATTGAAAATTACTTTTCACCATTGCAATTGAATCATTCCAGAGTTGGACCTCTTCAAATTCAAACTTGCTCAACGACTTAGCGTCCCAATTCATGAACCCATAGTAGCCATCCTTAAATGCGAGAAGTCGATCTTCATCATACACTATCACATTACGCTCAAAGGAAGGCTTTATCAATTTGCGGCTAATCATATTAAACAAACCAAATTTTTTATCTTTAAGCAATGAAACGATACCGGGACCGGTATAGACAATCGCAGTGTACTCAATCGGCAAGAGTATTTTACCTGATTCATCCACAAGTCCCTTTTTTTCTCCTTTACCTATTAAAAAAAATCCTCGTCCCAAGTAGTCAAGATTTTCAAAGTCTACACTGAATAGCTTGGCACCACCTGCCACTGCATAAACAGAGTTCTTATTCTTCTCAGGCACATAAAAATAATTCGTGGAGTCCTGTGATTTAATAAACTTGACACTCACTTTTGATTCAAAATCCAATGACCTTCCGGAATTAAAATAGACTTTCAGCGAATCATTTCTTAACGTAAACGCAACCTGATTCTCAAACCAAAGACTGTCCAACTGTTTTCGAAGAAATTTCTTTTCGCGCCCTTGATAAAGGGATGCATTGCCACTTTCCTTCAAGCCAATCCAGTCTCCATAAAAATTAAGGTTGTCAAATTCTTTTCCTCTTAACTCTTGCGATACATCGTTGACCCGGTATTTCTTGTTCTTCTCAATTACGAATCCGTAAGGGCTTTGCCCGACTGAATGCCGTTCCAGGGGAACAACAAAGGCAAGCGAAGAATTTAGTACACCTTCCAATGTACCATTACGAACTAAGTACTGATCTGTTGCCAATTGACGGATTTCATCATATACTCCGGATTCATTGAGCGGTACTCTATTGGCGAGATTAGCTATCTGATCTACTGTAACGAGAATCTTTTTTCTTGTTTTGCTGAGGACGATGATCCTATCCAACGCTTCAATTTCTTCATACTGATAAGGCAAAAGTTGCCTTCCGTTAAAAGCGAACAAACCCCATTTTTTGTTTTTTTTGATTGCTAAATATTGACCTGAAATAACTTTCGCATCTTCCGGGCAAGCGTCTTTTATGGTATATCCTGATTTGTGAATCACGATCCAACATCCTGGCACCTTCAATTTTAAAAAGCCAAATCCAAGCTCTTCCAGTTGTTCAACTTTACCCCTCATAATCAATTTACCACTCCGCCCTACTATACCTTCTGATGTAATCAGGTAGTCAGTCTTAATAGCACCACATAAATAGGACTCATGAATGCCGGCAAACCGGGGAGATAAAATTTCCTTTCCTTGCTCGGTCATAAATCCAAACTTTCCGGTTTTTAGAATTGGGATAAGATATCCCTTCTCTAACTTTGAAATCATTTCGATAGAGTCCGACTTAAAAGCATATCTATTTCCTACATCACTCTCTTTTTCAATGTGATAAAGCATGTTTTTGGCCATCTTGCCATAAAAACCGGACCGAGGGTACTTCTTTAAAAACTTAGTCAGTGATAGATGTGTCCCTGCGGCTGTTGTTATTTCAAAAATATTTTTTTCGACCTCTTTGCGATGAAAAGTCTCGGGGTATTCCCGAATGAACTCTTCATAACTATTAAGTTTTCCGTCTTTTGTCTTTTCTTCATAGAGCAACTTTTCATACCGTTGACGTGCCTCATGGGTGCGGGAAGATGTTGGATACTTCGTCAGATAGGCAAGGAAACTCCCAGAGGTGTTGATTTTTAAGGCATCTACAAAAGCAATTTCATTTCGAAGTTCTATCGCAGCTTCACGTTGGCTTGCCAATTCAAATTGAGCAATAAAATCGATATACGACTTTTCCGTATTCATTTTCTTAGCACGTTCAAAAGCAGCACTGTCAATTTTTTTGCGTTGATCAATGAGAAAACTGCTGTCAAGCGGGAATCGTTTCAACCGATCTCGCTGTCGAAGAGATAGTCCGGCATAAGCCGCTAACGCAGATTGGACATAATGATACGCTGAGTCAATATTGAAATTAGGATACGCGAGGGAAAAATAAAGTTTAGAAAGACCATACCTGGCTTCGGGATTCAGGCTGTCTTTTTTCAGCGATTTATAAAGCCCGTGTTCAGCCTTCAGCCACTTTCCCTTTTCCATTCGGTTGATCGCCAATCGCTCAGCACTAATTTGGGCGTTGGCTCCAAATGCGAATGCGATTAATAATAGGATGAGAATTATCTTCTTCAATTCAAACTCAACTAAATGAGCTACAATTTTCAATTAAATTTTAACAAAATGGAATCGACACTCGATGGATTGCCTTTTGGATACAAAGATTTTATTAATATTGCACCTCGTTTTAGAGATTCTATCTCCAGAATGGTCGTTCGGGGCGTACCCCGACTTGTCGGGCCCGGTTAAAGTCCCAGCTGAGTTTGATAAGGAGATTTTCATTATAGTTCGGGGCGTAGCGCAGCCCGGTTAGCGCACCACGTTAGGGACGTGGGGGTCGGATGTTCGAATCATCTCGCCCCGACTAAATTCAATAGAGGGCGTACCACGTTATAGACGTGAGGGTCGTCCCGACTTGTCGGGAGAATCATCTCGCCCGACTAAATTCAATAGAGGCTGTCTCATAAAGGCAGCCTTTTTAATCTAATCGCTTACTACTTTTTCTTTTCCTTCATGGACTTGAAGAATTTGGCCCAGTTCACTACGTTGAGGAAAGGATTGGTGATGGGTTGAAATTTATTGTTGATCGAAGAGGGATATTGATCCATGTAGTAACGATAGTTGGCTGCTCCATCCATAGGAGTGCTTTGAAGCATCAAAGCCAGTAATTGAGCATTCAAGTTCCTTTTGTCAACTCCATTCTCGTTCAAAGGAATATTTAATGCCAATACAGCCTGTTTAAAAATCTCTTCGGTAGGGAAAGGCATAATCTCTACTTCTTTCAAAAAAGTAACATCCTGAACCATTTCTACGATGATAGTCAGGTACTCTGAAGCAGAACCAGGTACGATATAATGTCTACGCTCGTAGCCAATAGAAGTGATCACTACACTGTCACCTACTAAAACAGGCATGGTAAAAAAACCAACTGAGTTAGATGAGGTTCCCCGACCTGCTTTGGGGACGTAGATGTGGGCACCCGGAAGACCCGAAACACTGTCTTCACTCAATATAATACCTGAAAGCTGTATTATCCTCCGCTGGCTTTGACCAAAAGAATGTGTTGCGCTAAAAAAGCCAACTACTACAATAATGATAAAGGATACTTCTGCCAGCCGCTTCAAAACATGCTCAATAATTTTCAAAGATAAAGATTAGCCCTATATCTCCCTAATTGATTATTCATGAAATCCGTCAACGGTTTTATTATCTTGCTTCCACTTTTTATGCGCCTTAAACATTTCAATATTGAGCCTGGTGCCCAGATTTTTCTGGCCTGCTCCGATCCCTCGCGACTGCGCATCCTCAACCTGATTATGACCAACGGTGAGATGTGCATTACCGACTTAGAGCGCATCCTGGATTTTACCCAAACTAAAACATCGCGCCACCTGATTTACCTGAAGAACTCGGGCATCTTGACAACACGTAAATTCAACCAGTGGGCATTCTATCAGGTAAAAGATGAAGTGTTTGATATGGTGAAGCAGATTTTACAGTTTCTCAGGCGTGATCCTGTCCTTCAACAAGACCAGCAGGTTTTCCAAACCATGTATACCAATCGTGCATTAGCCTTGAATAAACTTCAGCTAAAACCTCTTAATCAACTCTAGGGCTGTGTCAAAATATCAATGTGTTTTATTCGATCTTGATCATACCCTGTGGGACTATGAATCCAATTGCGCTGAAGCACTGGATGATCTTTTTCACAAGTATGAGTTGAAACAAAGAGGTGTCATCTCTCCTGCTCACTTCTTAGAAACCTTTAATGCCATTAACACACCGCTGTGGGATCAATACGATCGAGGTGAAATTCATCGGGATGTCATTCGCTTAGAACGTTTTAATAGAATATTATTGCAGGTAGGTGTTGACGACTATCCTCTGTCGTTGCGAATGTCAGAAGATTATGTAGCTGAATCTCCGCGAAAGAAAAACCTGATGCCTTTTGCTCTTGAAGTGTTGGATTATCTCCATGCCAGGTATTCGATGTACATCATTACCAATGGTTTTGATGAAATACAAGGAACTAAATTAGCCTCCGCAGGTATTGAAAAGTATTTTAAGGATGTGATTACTTCCGAGAAAGCAGGTCATAAGAAACCCGCCAAAGAAATATTCAATTACACTCTCGGGCAGAATGGGTTTCTACCCCATGAAGCAATTATGATTGGTGATAACTTGCTGACGGATATTGCCGGAGCTAGGAATGCCTCCATTGATACTATTTTTTATAATGCCACTGGGATCCGGCATACCATAAAGGTTACTCATGAAATTACATCCTTAAAAGAGCTAAAAGGCATTCTTTGAGGAGCCTGTTTTTTGACTAATTTTACATTCCTAAAAAAGATAACTCACTTCAAATTATAAATTATGTCAAAAGGATTCTTTTCTATCCCACATCCTAAGAACGAACCGGTTTTATCATACGCCCCCGGTTCAAAAGAACGCGCTGCGCTGAAGAAGGCTATCGAAGAAGCTCGCTCAAAAGTGGTTGACATTCCTATGTATATTGGCGATCAGGAGATACGCACTGCAAACAAGAAAGTACTTTCACCGCCTCATGATCATAAGCATGTGCTTGGCCATTTTTATGAAGGAGATCAAGGTCACGTAGAACAAGCCATCAATGCTGCCTTGGGTGCAAAAGAGCTTTGGGCTAACCTGAGTTGGGAGAATCGCGCCAGCATCTTTTTGAAAGCTGCAGATTTATTGGCAGGCCCTTACCGTTATATTATGAATGCCGCTACCATGCTAGGGCAATCTAAAAATGCATATCAGGCAGAAATTGATTCTGCGTGTGAACTCATCGACTTCCTTCGTTTTAATGTTCACTTCATGGGTGAAATTTATAGAGACCAGCCGGAATCTTCACCGGGTGTTTGGAACCGGGTTGAGTACCGACCTTTGGAAGGATTTGTTTTTGCACTTACCCCTTTCAACTTCACCGCCATAGCGGGCAATCTTCCTGCCAGCGCAGCTTTAATGGGTAATACGGTAGTATGGAAACCGGCCAATACGCAGATCTATGCCGCTAACGTAATCATGAAGATATTCAAAGAAGCAGGCGTACCGGATGGCGTGATCAATTTGGTTTATGTGAGTGGACCTGATGCGGGAGAAGTTGTTTTCAATCATCGTGATTTTGCAGGGATTCATTTTACTGGAAGCACAGGTGTATTCCAGAACATGTGGAAGACCATCGGGCAGAATATTCATAAGTACAAATCGTACCCACGGATCGTTGGCGAAACAGGCGGTAAGGATTTTATCATGGTGCATAAAAGTGCTAATGCAAAAGAAGTATCCACCGCTATCGCGAGGGGGGCTTTTGAATACCAAGGCCAGAAATGTTCTGCGGCATCCCGTAGTTATATTCC
>JANNRV010000082.1:0-38051 GCA_031401775.1 Bacteroidia bacterium
TTTCCAATGAATAGTTGGGGAAGAGCAAACTTGAGTAGGTTATGGTTATTCTATCCTTCAGGCTAAGTTCTTTAATTAGGACAGGCAGATCATTGGTATATGTAAGGCTATTGCTAATGAATAGAATGTGTAAATCGCCCTTGGCTACATTGGCATCAGGAGGAGTTAGAGACTTATTCTTATTGGAACAGCATACAAACAGAATTACACTAAATAAGGCATGGCAAATTCTCATAAAATCACTCTAAAGGTCAAACAAATCTATGCCCACTAAATTCAAGAACCCTGCCATCCGTTGGGTGATTTTTCGTGCTCGCGAATGACGATAGTGTTGGGTATTCTCTTTCATACTACGTCAACTACGAGCACCTGAGTGGGTTTGTGTAGTGGCGCGAAGCCCGTCCGACCGG
The DNA here is from genome assembly GCA_031401775.1 of Bacteroidia bacterium. Taxonomy (GTDB): domain Bacteria; phylum Bacteroidota; class Bacteroidia; order Cytophagales; family Cyclobacteriaceae; genus ELB16-189. The sequence continues at coordinate 411 of JANNRV010000082.1, forward strand.
AGTCATCCGGGCGGGTAGTCCCCTCATGTTTTGGATTTGTTTCCCTTCGTATTTGGGGATCGCTTCTCCCGATAGCTATCGGGATCGCGATGGACGTAAAGATTTGGGATTCCCTTTCACGCTTACATCAACTGCGAGCACCATGCAGGTTGCGTGTTGGCACGAAGCATGCCCGAACAGATTTATATGGGCGGGTAGTCCCCTGATGTTCTACGATCATGCATTCACTCCGTGAAAGAAATCCTTTTGCTATTAATTCCCTTATTAACTAACATCGAATCCAAATTCATAATACCATGCGCCAATTAATAACACTCTTTCTAATTGCTGTTTCAGTTCCGGCATTTTGCCAAACCATACCGCTCTCCACTTATAAGGAACTTCAATATCGTTCCATTGGCCCCTTTCGCGCAAGTCGCACGGTGGGTGCTGTCGGCATTCCTACTCAGCCCAATGTGTTCTTTGTGGGCGTGAATAATGGAGGAGTTTGGAAAACGGATGATTTTGGCCGCACCTGGAATCCGATTTTTGACAAGGCCCCAACAGGCTCTGTGGGGGATATTGCAGTTGCGCCTTCAGACCACTCTATTATATATGTAGGAAGTGGGGAGGGACTTCACCGCCCTGATTTGGGGGTCGGGGATGGGATGTTTAAGTCAACAGATGGAGGAAAAAGCTGGAATTACCTCGGATTAGAAGATATTCAGCAGATTGGAAGGGTAATTGTCCATCCCAGTGACCCCAGCCGGGTCATTGTTGCGGGTCTGGGGCATCCGTATGGAGCTAATGAAATGCGAGGGGTTTTTCGTACCAAAGACGGGGGCAAATCCTGGGAGAAAACGCTTTATATCAATCACAACACAGGAGCCATTCAAGTGGAATTCGATCCCGGCAATCCTGAAATCGTTTTTGCTGATATGTGGGAGCATCGCGAAGGACCCTGGGAAAATGGATCATTCTCCGGGCCGAATAGTGGACTTTATAAATCTACCGATGGTGGATCTACGTGGAGGAATGTGAAGATGGGATTGCCCGGTGCAGAGCAGGGTTTAGGACGTATTGGTTTTTGTATTGCGCCAAGCAACTCGAATAGAATGTATGCCACCGTTGATGCCAAAGTGAATAGTGGACTCTATCGAAGTGATGATGCGGGAGAAAGCTGGAAGTTAATCAGCAGCGATGAACGCATCTATGGAAGAGGAAGTGACTTTGCGGAAGTGAGAGTGCATCCTAAAAATCCTGACATTGTATTCTCTGCTAATGTTGCCTCTTATAAATCGATTGATGGCGGTGCTACATGGACTTCTATCAAAGGGGCACCAGGCGGAGATGACTATCATAGAATCTGGATCAACCCATTGCAACCGGAGACGATGATTTTTGCAGCAGATCAGGGAGCAACTATCACTGTAAATGGAGGGAAGACGTGGAGTTCATGGCTCAACCAACCCACAGCACAACTCTATCATGTAGCTACCGATAATCAGTTTCCTTATTGGGTGTATGGAGGTCAGCAGGAGAGTGGCGCCATCGGAACAGCAAGTCGTGGAAATGGAGGACAGATTTCTATGCGCGACTGGATGGGCATTGGGGCAGATGAATATGCTTACATAGCACCCGACCCAAAGAATGCAGATATTATATATGGTGGCAAAGTGACCCGCTTTAATAAAAAAACGGGACAGCTTCAAAATGTTGCTCCCGAAGCAGTGCGCTCCGGTCAATACCGTTTCCTTCGGACATTGCCGTTACTTTTTCATCCTGCCGATCCATCCACTTTACTTTTTGCAACGAATGTGTTGTGGAAGACAACAACAGAAGGACAGAGTTGGGAAATCATCAGTCCGGATTTGACCCGCAAGCAGCCTGCCGTTCCCGAAAGTATTGGCGACTTCAGGACAGACAATCTTAATGCAATGCCACAGCGTGGCGTCATCTATGCAGTTAGCGCTTCTCCCCTCGATAAGAATGTTATTTGGGCTGGAACAGATGATGGACTTGTTCACGTGACCACCGATGGAGGAAAGTTATGGAAAGACATTACACCACCCTCCATGACTTCGTGGGATAAAGTCACCCAGATCGATGCAGGGCACTTTGATAAGTTAACTGCTTATATCTCTGTCAATGCCATTCGAAAGGATGATATGAATCCCTACGTCTACAGCACACATGATGGCGGAGCCACCTGGAAGAAAATAGCCAACGGCATGCACAAGATCGGTCCGGTAAATGTGGTGCGTGAAGATCCAAAGCAAGCCGGATTACTTTTCGCTGGCACCGAACGTGAAGTTTATTTCTCTATCGATGATGGCGCCAACTGGCAATCCCTGCGCATGAATATGCCGGCTACCTCCATTCGTGATTTTGTGATTCATGAGGATGATTTAGTGGTCGGCACACACGGTCGATCCATTTGGATTTTAGATAATATCAGTCCGCTGCGTGAGTTGGCGAAAGTTAATTCACCCGATGCTGCTTACTTATTTCAGCCAGTTCAAGCCACACGTGTTCGTTACAACATGTTTACCGATACGCCACTTCCACCAGAGGAGCCAACCGGAGAAAATCCTCCTGATGGTGCTATCCTTGACTTTGTGTTAAACAAGAAGGCATCTCAGATAAGTCTTGAAATCTGGACGAAAGATGGGAAGATGGTAAGACGCTATACCAATAACGATAAGCCTACCGCTATAGACACTACTTCCCTTCCGCACCCTACTTACTGGATGAGGCCAGAGAAAATACTGTCAGCTGAAGCAGGGCATCATCGCTTTGTATGGGATTTACGTTACGCGGAGCCCAGAGGAGCAAAGCGCCAGCTCTCCATTGCGGCAGTTTACCATAATACTCCAAGCGGACCACAAGGACCTTATGTTCATCCCGGTAGTTATACAGTTAAATTAACAGTGGATGGAAAAACGTTTGAGCGCAGTCTTGATGTACGTCTTGATCCTCGGATTAGCATCAGTGAAAGTGATCTACGATTGCAATCAGACAATTCCATGGAGTGTTACAATGCTTATCAGCAATTGCAGGATATGAGGGAAGCTATTGATTCAAGATTGGCGGACAAAAAGAAAAAGCTAAGCAAAACTCAGCAGGAGGGCCTTGTAGCACTTCGTGGAGCAGGAACTCCGGAGAACTCAGACATCCTCTACGGAAGTGTAACCGCTAAAACAATGGAGACTGAAACCATTGTTGGCTTACAGGAGAAATTCCTTCATGTACTATTGTATCTCCAGAATGCAGAGGCAAGACCTACACAATCTACGATTGATGGAGTAAATAAATTGAAATTGGTCATGGAGGGAATCAACAAACGATTAGCCTCGTTGAAGTATTGACACTTTTAAAGAACTTGAATTGATTGTCAGGCTGGCCAGATAGAGATAAGGATCGAAGTCTTTGTGTTTCTAAATTGCTCTAATGTATTCAAAATTATTTCGAGTTAGATACGGGCTAGTCATTTGCGGGCTGATTTTTAGTGCCTGCAGTAAAGACGAGGTCAAGCCGAGCTTCAATAAAGTATTGGTGAGTGCGGATAGTCAGCTCATCAAAACGGCAAGTGAACTTCGAATCATACTTTCCTTATCCGGCCTTCAACTTCCCTTCGATAAACTTCAATACGATGTAGAGATCTACAAGGTAACCTACAACACCACGTATCTTAAGGATCAACCTATTGTTGCTTCAGGTTTAGTGGTTCTTCCCAAGACCCCGGGAAATTATCCGATGATCAGCTTTCAGCATGGTACCATCGCTTCGGAGGCGGAGGCACCCTCTGCACTGAGCGGAACTGACGCATTTCTGTATTCTGCTCTTTCCTCACCAGGATTAATTCTTGCTGTTCCTGATTTTATCGGCTTCGGCAGTTCATCCGATGTGCCTCATCCTTACTATGATCGCGATCTCACGGCATCGGCTATCATTGATTTGCTTAAAGCTGCTAAGGAACTTGCTGTTGAAAAGAAAATTGATTTCAACGGAAAACTATTTTTAGCTGGCTATTCACAGGGAGGCCATGCTACGCTGGCGGCCCATCGTGCAATTGAGAAGGACCCGCTGGAGGGTTTTGATTTGATTGCTTCTTTTCCCGCTGCCGGTGGGTATGATGTTAAGAATATGCAAGAGTATTTCTTTTCGCTGGATACTTATGAAAATCCTTTTTACATCGCGTATGTTGCCTTCTCTTACCGGACTTCTTACAATTGGACAGCACCCCTTAGCGATTTTTTCAAAGCGCCTTATGCCTCACGAATTCCAACACTTTTTGATGGAAGTAAGACAGGTGGTGAGATCAATGATCAATTGACCAATAAAATTTCCGATTTGATAACCGATGATCTGCGAACAATGATCAACACCAACGCTACGTATACCTATATTGTGGATGCTTTTAATTTGAACAGCCTTACCGACTGGACACCCACAAAGAAAGTATTTATGTACCACGGTGACGCAGACCTGACGGTGCCGTATTCCAATTCGGTCGTAACCTATAACAAGCTTCTCGCCAATGGGGCTTCCCCCTCCATTATTTCATTGAAGACTCTTCCGGGAAAAAACCATAGCACGGGAGTACTTCCTTATATTGAAAGCTTTATTCCAACGATGCTGGATTTGCGTTAAGCATTGCTAGTTAATATCTTTTCCTTCCTCCAGATTTTTAATCATGGTCTCAATGGCATTCTTGTAAAAGTTATTGGGGGCTTTGGGCAAAGCAACTTTCATATGAGTAAGTGCCTTTTTATAATCACCTTGGGCAGAGTAGGCTCTCCCCATTCCTACATTGGTTGTAAACTCGCTCGGGTACTTGTCATAATTTGATTTATAGATTTTGAAGGCCTCCTGTTTTTGATTCGCGTTCAGGAGTGTTCGTGCGTATTGATGTACGTCCTGCATGCTCCCCATGGGCAGTGCTTCTTCCATCACTTTCTTCGCCTCCTCCATTCTGTTTAACTTAATTAGTATCGCAGCTTTTGTGCTTAGTGTAGGGAAATTTTTCTCTCCCATGATCCGGAAATTAATGCCACGGTCCATCCACGCCAATGCCTGCTCCAGTTCAATGTTATTTTCCAAACAATATTGAGCAGCTTGTACGAAATCATCAGCTGGCCGTGTGATTCTAAAATCATTTTTGAACGAAGCGATTTGCAAACCATGAATGTCAGCTTCTACTTTGAAAGGAATCATCCGCTTTTCCCATGATAGCGCAATGGTGGCGGAATTGTCGGTTTGATTGATGAACTCATAGTTGAGCCATTCAACACTTGTATCCAGCGGCTGATTTTTTACATTAACTCGTAATGCATCATCCGCAGGATCATAGTAAAAACTTCCCCATGAGTTGGAGAATTTAGAAAAGATCAGTGTGCTTTCGGTCTCTCCAAGGCTAATGAAAAAACCATACGTTCCGGCTGGTAAATCCTTGCCTTCAATTTTTACGGGATGCGAAAAAGACATCGTGGTATTATCATTCGCTCCTGCTCTCCAGGGTGCCGCATTGCTCGTGCCGTGCCCCAAGTCAATGAAACCAAAGTGAGCAACGGGTGTATTCCATATTTTTCCTTCCCGGCCTTTTACCCCCGGCCTGCTATAGTGAATGGAAATTTTTACAATGCCTATTTGTTCGGAGACGGAGGCTTTCTTATTGCCTCCATCAGGTGCCGTGACAAGTGGCATTATTTGGCTATTAATAGGAGAAACAAAAGCGTGTAGAAATAAACCGATGAATAAAGAGGATTTCATGCAATTGGGGTTTAAGGATTAATGTTTTTAATACGTAATCATAGAAGGTGTGGCTGGCCATTGGAATAAATTAAGCGCCTGCAACAGAAAAATACCCCATTTGTCGCACGGTCAATCCTATCAGATAAGAAGTCGCTGTGCTAGGGAGTAATATCGCTTTCACCGCCCTGTGGTCCATAGAAAATGACCCAGGTAGAAAAGTCCTCACTAAAATTGATAAACCGGTGTTCAACGCCTGCGGGCACAAAAAGGAAGTCACCCTTAGTGAAGGGAGTTGTATTCCCATCGCAATAAAAATCTCCGTGGCCATCGACAATGATATAGACCTCATCGCGGTCGTGCGGTTTTTGATGGTCTATTTTAATAGGCTTGTAAACTTCCACGGATAATGTGCCGTGTTTAAACAACTCAATAAATGGTTTAGCTGACTCATTCAACTTACTCAGCGCAGACTTGGTGGATATTCTCATATCTATTTAAAAAGCCGTCATAGCCTCATATTTTCAACTAAGATACACTCATGAATCAACGAGTCCAAGGACAGGATGAGCCATTCCATTTATAACATGTCTATTGCTTTTCATTTTAATTTTCTTTAACCTCAACCAATAATTAAAACAAACCGATTTTTAATGGCGGGTTTTGGCGTTACGGCAAGAAAAGATTTGTGGTGGCTGCGCCCGCTGCTCGTTTTCATCGGCCTTTCCTCTTTTATCGGTTATGCCACCTGGGCAGCCTTTCAGGGTGAGAATTATGCTATTGGTCCCTATCTCTCTCCATTTTATTCTCCAGAACTATTTGGCAGTTCACCACATAGCTGGTTTGGACCCAAGCCTTCGTGGTGGCCAATGATCATTCCGTTTTCTCCGGCTCTGTTAATTCTGTGGGCTCCCGGTGGTATGCGGTTCACGTGTTATTATTATAGAGGTGCCTATTACAAATCTTTTTGGGCCGACCCTCCGGCTTGTGCAGTCTCCGAGCCTCGCAAAACATATCTGGGTGAGAATTCCTTCCCCCTGATCATGCAAAATCTTCATCGCTACTTCATGTACCTCGCCATTATATTCGTCATTCTCCTTGCCTATGATGCCTATAAAGCAATGTGGTTCATCGATCCTACCACAGGCGAAAAAACATTTGGGATGGGCGTGGGCACATTGGTATTAACGCTTAATGCAACATTACTAGGAGGTTATACATTTGGTTGTCATAGCTTCCGCCATCTGGTGGGTGGATTTAAGGACCGCCTTTCAAAATCACCGGTGCAACGGAAAGTTTATAACTGTGCCAGCTGTCTGAACAGAGGTCATATGAACTGGGCATGGTTTAGTTTATTTGGGGTAATGTTTGCAGATGTATATGTAAGACTTTGCTCTATGGGTATTTGGACAGACTGGAGAATATTTTAAATGGCGAACTACGAAACTTTTACACATGATGTCTTGGTGATCGGTTCGGGTGGTGCCGGGCTTCGCGCAGCAATTGAAGCAGCATCATCCGGTGTTTCTGTCGCGATGATCAGCAGGTCATTGCTTGGTAAAGCACATACTGTCATGGCAGAAGGAGGCGTAGCGGCAGCGTTGGCCAATGTAGATGACCGCGATAGCTGGAAAGTCCACTTTGCCGATACAATGCGCGGAGGTCAATATTTAAATAACTGGCGCATGGCAGAGTTGCATGCAAAAGAAGCACCCGACCGCGTAAGAGAATTGGAAGCATGGGGTGCAGTATTCGACAGAACAGAGGATGGAAAAATTCTGCAGCGAAATTTTGGAGGTCATAAGTATCCGCGTCTCGCTCATGTTGGCGATCGCACTGGTTTAGAGATGATCAGAACGTTACAGGATCATGCTATTCATCAAAACATTGCTATTTATCAAGAGTACACGATTATAAGTTTATTGAAAGACGGAGATAGAGTGGTAGGTGCCTTTGGATATGATCGTGAGAAAGGTCTCTTCAAAGTATTTAAAGCAAAGGCTGTCATCATAGCCACGGGTGGGATGGGGAGGATTTATAAGATTTCCAGTAATAGTTGGGATTGCACAGGCGGTGGAATATCTCTGGCCTATCATGCCGGTGCCGAACTGATCGACATGGAGTTTGTGCAATTTCATCCTACCGGAATGGTGTGGCCTCCCAGTGTTCGTGGTCTGCTGATTACCGAAGGTGTGCGTGGTGAAGGGGGTGTGTTGCGCAATAATCTGGGCAAACGATTTATGTTTGATGATGTTCCTGATCTTTATAAAGGACAAACGTCTACCGATGAAGAGGAAGGATGGCGCTATACACAAGGCGATAAAAATGCGAAGCGTCCTCCGGAGTTATTGACGCGTGATCATGTGGCGCGTTGTATTATGCGGGAAGTTAAAGCCGGACGAGGCACTCCACATGGTGGAGTATACTTAGATATTGCCTGGATTAAAGAGAAAATATCGAATGCTCCGGCACACATCAAAAGGAAATTGCCAAGCATGTATCATCAGTTTAAAGAACTGGCAGGTGTTGATATTACTAAGGAACCTATGGAAGTGGGTCCTACTACTCACTATATCATGGGCGGAGTGCGTGTAGATGCCGATACTCAGATGACGAGTACACCCGGACTTTTTGCAGCAGGCGAATGTGCGGCTGGTCTTCATGGGGCCAATCGATTGGGTGGCAATTCACTTTCTGATTTATTGGTGTTTGGCAAAAGGGCGGGAGAGCATGCTGCTCAATATGCAAAAGAAACCAGCGAGGTTAAGGTCAAGGAGGATCAAATTGAGGATCTGGCAAAGTGGGCATTGGCTCCTTTTGAAAGAGATGCCAATGCTGCTGGAGAGAATCCCTTTCAAATACAATCGGGCTTGCAAGAGAAGATGCAGGAACTTGTCGGAATCGTTCGCATTGAAAAGGAGTTGGAAGCAGCTATTGATATGATTCATGGCTTTAGTGTGCAAGCCGATAAAGCGAGTTGTGATGGCAATCGGGGATTTAACCCGGGATGGCATACTGCGATGGAATTGAAACATATGGTAACGGTTGCCGAAGCAATTGCAAGGGCAGCTAAAGAACGGAAGGAAAGCAGGGGTGGACATTTTCGTGAAGACTTTCAGGAGAAGAGCGAGGAGTATGGAAAAATTAATATCGCTATTCGGAAAGACGAAGCTGGAAATATGGAAGTGAAGAGAATTCCGAAGGCACCGTTGCGGGAAGATCTTCAGGCTATTATCAATGAGATGAAATAGGGTCAAAATTATTATTAAGCAGATGCATTTGTCTAATGTCTCCTTTCTTACTACTAACGACTGATTAATGTCAAACGTCACCTTCAACATATGGCGCACGAACTCCACCGGAGGAGAATTTAAGGAGTATCAAACTGAAATTACCGAAGGCATGGTCGTGCTTGATGCTGTGCATCAGATACAGGCAGAGTCTGCCAACGATTTAGCGGTTCGATGGAATTGCAAAGCCGGTAAATGCGGTTCGTGCTCGGCAGAAATCAACGGTCATCCCAAGCTGATGTGCATGACCCGCATGAGCGACATGCCTAAAGAAAAGGCCATCACCCTACAACCGATGAAAGCCTTTCCGGTAATTCGTGATCTCGTCACAGACGTTTCCGTTAACTACCGCACCAAGAAGAAAATAAAGAAATTTAAACCCCGTCCACCCGATGCTCCAGACGGCACCTGGCGCATGGATCAGGTTGATATCGATCGGGTTCAGGAGTTTCGCAAGTGCATTGAGTGTTTTCTTTGCATGGATGTTTGCCATGTACTACGCGAACATGACCTTCATGAAAAATTTGCGGGTCCCCGGCACCTGGTCTATACTGCTGCCCTCGAAATGCATCCGCTGGATACCGAAGACCGCAGGCAGGATTTGAAAAACGAAGGCGGCATCGGCCTGTGCAACATCACAAAATGCTGCACCACGGTATGTCCGGAAAATATTATCATTACCGACAATGCGATTATTCCTTTAAAAGAGCGGGTGGCCGATAAATTTTACGATCCCCTGATGCCTGCGTGCCAGAATGCTCTAAAGTATGTAGGCACGAAGCTTTTTCGTATATTTAAACAAGAGAAATAGAAACCTATTGCGCTATGAAATCTGCCACAACTTCCGAAACAGTATCATTTAAGTTGAAACCCCTCGCCAAGGAAGGCATTGAAGCCTCACTCGAGAAAGCGGAACACTATCGACTGTTGAATCAGCCACGGCTGGCAGAGAGCATTTGCCTCGATGTGCTGCTCATTGATGCGACTAATCAAAAAGCTTCCATCATTTTACTATTATCTCTCACAGATCAATTTGGGCATTCTTCCTCTAAGACATCTAAGCAAGCGTTGGATATTGCTAAGACACTGAAGGACGAGTATGCGAGATTGTATTATACAGGAATTATTCACGAGCGCCAGGGCGCTACTGCACTAAGGTCTGGCACACCCGGTGCGGACTTTGATGCTTACGAATGGTATCGCGAAGCGATGGAGTTTTATGAAAAAGCGGATGCTATAAACAAGGATGATAATAATGATCCCGTATTGCGTTGGAATACCTGCGCTCGCATCATCATGGAACATCATCTGCAGGAGAGGCCTTTCGACAATTCGCCAATACTGGAATAGTTTTTTTAAATCATTTCCGTAGATACCATCCGATACGAATGCCACCCCAAAGGTGTGTGCCACCCGTTTTAAATTCTTTGGTTAGATAGGATTGGAAATACTCCAATTGTAGTGCGTTGGTCTTAAAGGCAATTCCAACGTTCCCTTGGAATACCAAACGAGTAATTTCGTTTGAAGAGATTGTGTAGGGACTAGATTTATTAATAAGACCTCCTTGTAAGGTGGCATCATAGGCAACAATGTTCATCAAGGGTTCTGCATACAAATATACCTGATTCTTTCTATTTTGTTTAGAAAAATGCGAGAACGGATCATCAAATAGACCCGCCATCATGATTAACCCTGTGAAAGCTTTTGTATTGAGTGTACCTGCACGGGCACCGACTTTCCCCAAGAGAGAAAAATAGTAAGAGGGCGCAAAAAGTCCACGTTCATATTCCAGCTCGTAGTTGAGTATCAAATCATTCTGAATCTGATTATCCCATCCCAGCGGTTGAGTGTCGTTGATCCATCGGTGAATAGTTTCCTGCATTTCTTTGCCATGCGCGATAGGACCAATTGCACCTGCGCTAAGCGAAGAAGAAACCCGCACTCTGCGCACCGAATCATTTGTAGTAGAGAACGTCTTAACAAACAAACAGGAGGCAAAGGGTCTGTCTCCTACCAGAATTTCGGGATGTGAAATGCTCGTGGGGGTAAAGCCCTCGTGCTCCAAAGCGATTCCAAATTTAACTTCTTTCGAAGCAGACCGTACCAGTAGTTTTGAAGTAAAGAAGTTTCCGATGGTGGGGTTTAAATACTCCAGGTTGATGCCTTGAGTATAATAAATATCGGTGGTGGAGAAATAATCATTTTCGTAATGAATGCGGAAATACCTATTCGAATTTACATTGCGGTATACGGCTGTATTGCTAATCCGTTGACTGGAAGCCTCATAAGTAAGTAGCATCAACACCAACAAGAATATTTCCTTCATTGAAAGAAATATACGGTTTTGTATGAGGGTTTGGATTTTAATACAATGTGACTAATCCTACTTTGTCCTTTTTGGTTTGAAAACCCATTCTTGCGGCCTCACCCCATTAGAGTTTATCGTGTACGAACAATTATGCTACCCCTCTCCTAGCCGGAGAGGGGTAATTCAGATTCTTCCATAATATAAATCTTGGTAGGGGTGAGGCCAAACGAGTAGATTAAAATTAGTTTAGATAACATGACAAAGTAGGACTAAGTCACCCCGGTTTATCTTTGATTCTTAATAAAATAAGAACACAGGACGATCCAAAGTAAAATACTTCCTTCAATCATGCGCTGGAATAAACCAATATACAAGGAGGTAGGACTAACCATAAGTAATCCAAAAAAAAGCATGCATACTATGCCGCACGCAATCCCTGCGCTTGCTATGAAACTTCCTGCATCCCAACTTCGGGCACTTATACCAACAGTGATCAATCCGATAGGAACAAACACATAGGTCAATAAACCAGTAAAATTATGAATCAACTGTGAGCTGCTGGGATTAATCAGTTCGCGATTGCAACCTTCGTCACAGGTGAAGAGGCTGCATATTACTGTACCGACTCCATAGAAAAGACCTATGGCAATTAAACCAAAGCTTGTTTGTTTGGATTTTGGTAATGAACGGACTGCAAAAATTGAAAACAGTGCCAATAAAATACCACTGGGGATGTAACCAAAGTACCGTAATAAATCGGCATGGGGTGCCTCTTTTGCATACAACTCGCTAATGAATTGGGAAGCATGACTATATTCAGGATGGAGGAAACCACCCAGTAGTGTCGTAGTGACAAAAAGGGATACTCCTAAAAGACCACACCAAAACGCAAAAAATTTATTCATTACCAATGATTGGCTATTTATACTGTTGGTGACAAGTCTTTATCAGTTCTGCTTCAACGCCTTATTAATGGCCTCTACTGTTTTCTCTGCCCTGAACTCAACGATTTGCCTTCCAATGGTTATGGTTTTTTCTGCTGGTGCAAGATCAACCCCGTTAATTGAAAACTTGCGCGCCTTAATTCTTTCATTCATTCTTACCATGTTGGGATCAACGGTCATGATGGTAGCTGTTATATCAAAATCATCGTGCAGGCCTTCATTTTTCTCAACAATCCCTTTTTGCGCCAGCCATTTGCTATCAGGGAGTTGGGTATAGTATTCCGGTATAAAATGAATGGTTGTGATTTGAGGATCCCAACTCCTGGAAAGGGAGTCCGCTGTTTGCTTCATTCCGGTCTGATTACCTCCGCTATCGCCAATCAAAATAAGATGTTTGAATCCATGAGCCTTTAAACTTGAAGCAATATCAGTGAGCAAGAATTGAAATGTCTTTTGGCTTACGCTAATTGTTCCCGGATACAACATATGACCCGTAGGTGGATTGATATCTCCTTCCGGTACAAACGGTATGATGGGGGCAATAAGGGCATTGCCTAATTTTTTTGCGATGGCCTCCGTTGTAGCGCGTAAAACAAAATTATGTTTTCCAGTTGCTAAGTATGGACCATTTTGTTCAACTCCACCGGTAGCAATAATGGCTGTGGTTTTGCCCGCTTTCATAGCATCACGTACTTCGAGCCAGGTCATCTCTTCGATGAAAAGAGTATTGTAAGCATCCAGCACCCGAGGAGTGTTAGGATCAGGAGTCGCGGCTGATGGAATTTGAGCCAAAGCGCAATTCAGGCTTAGCACCATAGCAAATAGAAGTAGTTGTTTCATAGGAAGGTATTTTTTGACTGTGTCAATTATTAATTTAATACTTCACCTAATAAGGATGAATGGCCGATTGAAGATAGCCTTATTTGTTCAATTGTGATTTTAGCTTGGTCAGTTCGCCCAGCAATTTGGTTTCGACTACTATCGCTTCTTTGTTCAGCTTCCTTGCAATATTCACGATGGAAAAATTCAATGTTTCTATTTCCGTTTCACGCTTATTCCTTATGTCTTGTAAGGTAGATATCAATTGACCGTCTGAAGCCTTGCTGATCATCAAAAGGCTTTCCAATACCTCGTCCACACTCAACGAAATACCGGATGCATTGGCTATTGCAATGCATTCTATTATGACTCTTTTTGCAATGACAAGGGCCATTTCATTTCGGTGGAATACGCCATTATCAATATCCAAAAGAGGACAGACTGAATTAAAAACACTATTGGCAATTGCCTTTTTCCAGATGATGGTTTGTATGTCCGCCACTGTTTTAAAAGGAAAATTGGGATTGTTAAGCTGTTCAATGATGTTAATTAAGTCGGTTCCACTTCCTTGTAGTAGTCCTATTTGAGAGATGGAGACCGGTTTGAAACGAAGTGTGTTTTGGGAAGTAGTTTGACTCGTAGCAAACAGGACGCACCGGTAAATTTCAGGAAAGCCATTGTCAATAAAAGACTGTTCAACGCCTAAGCCATTTTGCAAAACGACAAGAGGCGACTTGCCCGTCTTTCCCTTAAGCGCTTGCGAAAGATTCTCGTTGCCAAATGATTTGTTGGTGAGCACAATGATACCCTCTAATTTAGGAAAATGACTAAGTGTACTGACCTCAATGGACGCCTCTTGTATTGTTTTATCACTTAATTCGACTTGAAACTTTTCGATAGACGGTGATTGGTTATCAACGCTGCCCCGCAGAAGGATTACATTTTTATTGGCAAGTTTCAAAAAGACGGCCAATGCTTTTCCAATAGCACCGGTCCCGATGATGTAAATAGTTTGATTGTTCATTTTTTATTCAATGCTACTCGTAACGACTTTCCAAATCTCATCAATCCAATCAGCATGTTCGGGTTTCATCAGGCAGGAGCGAAGGCAGGTAACATGGTCTTCATCCTTTTCAATAGAGCGCCAATGACTGGGCAGTAAACGCACTGGATAATTAATCAAGGCAAGGTGCAAATTTTTGGCAGCTGCCTTTTTAAAGATTTCTTTGGAAGATTGAGTGATGGCGCTGATTGACTTCTTTTTCTGAGCCCAGATAACAATATCAATCTCCGGTGGCTGCAAAGCAATGAACCGTTTATCGTCAACTATTTTATGATAGAGGGTAAGTGCTGCCTGATGACTACTGTTTATTCTTTTTGAAAACGTCCCATTCTTAATTAATGGAAAAAGTTTTTGCGTAGCCCACAGTCCGACTGCAGAAGCTCCCGCTCGGGAACATTCCAACGAAATTTCACCAAGATGTAATTCCGTGCTGCTGAAATAGGTATAAGGCGAATCGTGCTTGAAATACCTACCCACCGTAGGATCTTTGAAGAGAATGCATCCACAACCGTAAGGTTGCAGCCCATGTTTATGAGGATCTACAACAATACTGTCTGCCTTTTGCATCAAAGCATATTTTTTCAGCGTTGGTTCTGGTAAATTATCCGCCAGTCTGAAATAGCCTCCGTAGGCAGCATCCAGGTGAATACGAAATGAATATTTTTTTTGCAGTTCAAGTATTTCGGGCAGCGGATCAACGGAGCCAACCCCGGTTGTACCCATGGTAACGACTACGGTTCCGATGTTTCCTTTCTTTAGTTGTGTTTCTAATTTCCTCAAGTCCATCTCACCATTTTTCCTGCTGGTAATTTTTTGATACTTGATACCCAGTACATGTGAAATTCGTTCATGCGTATAATGGGCGAGTTCGGAAGCAGCGATTTTTTTCTTTGGGTGAATGTTCCCGGCAATCCAAAGGGCTTCGAGGTTGGCAAAGGTGCCGCTGCTGGTTAAGTGCCCCAAATGTTCTTTCCAACCAAACATAAGAGCGATTTCAGCAACCGCTTCTTTTTCCATAGCAGAGCTGGCCCTCCCTCCATCCAATGCATGGTTGTTAGGATTGACCCACATCGCCAGCATATAGGCAAGTCGCGCTATTTCATGTGGAGGTTTAAGCATTTGACCCGCATACAAAGGATGGTGATAAGGAAAATTATCCTTCATTTTTTCCGCGACCTGTAATAGTATGGGTTCAACGTCTACAGGCATCTCCTGCTCAAAAGGTGGCAGATGAGCAAATCCTTCTGATAATTTATCCAAGGCTTTTTGAAGGACGATGAGTGATTGCTTATTGTACATGCTATTCCGAAATGAAGTAGGCGTGTGGACTAATTTTCTCTGCCAACCGGATACAATAGGTAGCGGTCGTCATAATATTTGGTTTTACTATAGAACCAGGTGGCGATAGCATCCGGGTCTTTAGCAAAAGCCACATCCGAGTTTTTCTTTTCTTCAAACTCTTTCTTCAGCTCCGGAGATTCTTCCAACATTTTTTTCATCATCGGTTCCATCACATAGCCTTCAATGTATTCGGTTCGTTGAAAGAGTCCTGGAAAAAATCCCCAGCTAAAATACGAATCGGGTGATTTGGGCTCCAGCAATAAGATGGCAAGATCTCCCAAAGGCTGATCGGTAGAAATATAAACAGAACCTGGTGCAAACAATTCTTTACGGGTTTCAACGGTAGTGGAAGCAACAACTTGCATATGTCCTTCAAAGAGTTGTGTTTTACCTTCATCATTCTGGAATTTAGCATCCTTTATTCGATACATTTCCAGGGTAAGTTCACGGGGAGCTTTCAGAACTTCCATTTTTAACCCATGCCTTTTTAAGCGTTCAATGACTTCCTCACAGGAAGCGGGCACCCAATATCCTTTTGGGCGCGTCACCCATTCAATTCCCTCGGTGGCTCTATAGCTCGCAATCTTTGTAGTAACGGGTTTCCCTGTCCACACTACATAATCCGAGTTGGTGATGGAGGATTTTTGAACTTTTGATTCAATACCAAAAAGGTTTAAACTATCCGGAGGTGTGGAAGAGAGCGCAGCGGATCCCTGTGAACTTAATTGAGTTTCGAAAGAGATCACGTTCTTGATTTGTGGGATTTTCGATTTCAACGGAATCTTGGCCTCTCTTTTTGCTTTGTCGGCTTTGGTGCTTTCTTTCAGCGATTGCCCTTCGATGCCTAATAACTTCAACGTGCTTTCCAACAAGATATACGTTCCTAAGACGCGTTGCTTATAGGGTTTTAAGGAATGATTCTCTACCAATACGCTGGCCATGTGCCGCAGGTTGCCATAGGAATCCGAAAATCGGGGCTCACCAAGAATGAGGGCATTGCCTTTTGAAAAGTCCTGATTGTTTAAGGCATTTAATAACTGTCCGGGAATATGACCATTGGCGGCTAACTCTTTGTCTGCATAAGGTTTGTATTTTGTTTCAAGCCATGTAAAGATGGCCGGGGAATAACCTTGTTTGCCGTGCCCACCAAACGTGATGTCGTATTGATAGTCCGCACCGTCTGTCACGTGCAGATCCATGTACATGAGTGGACCATATTCATTAAAGATGGAAGCGACCGCTCTTACTTCTTTGGTATCCTGCTTGGCATAGTCTCTGTTTAAATTTAAATTCTCTGCGTTGGTTCTCCATCCCATGTTTTCGGGTCCGCGCTGGTTAGGTCGGTTGTATGGTGAACTTCGTTCATGACCATCCACGTTCAGGATAGGAATGAACAGCAGGTTCACTTCATTTAATAACTGTTTTTTATTTCCAACGGCAATATCACGCAAGAGCATCATGCCTGCATCCTTGCCATCAATTTCTCCTGCGTGAATTCCGGCCTGCACTAAAAGGAGTGGTTTAGCTGAATTCTTTAACGCGGCAGGGGTTATCGTTTTTTCAGAAGAGGCAATGATCATCATAATATACCTCCCTTCAAGACTCTTGCCAATGGAGGTCATCGTGAGCAGGGGAGAGGCATTGGAAAGTTTCTTGAGCCAGTCCATGGTCACATCATAAGTAGGTGTTGTCACAAAACCTGATTTTTCAGCTGGCGTGATCCATTGGTTTGTGGACTTAGCAATTAACATTTCGCTTTTGCCTTTCCATTCAGCTTCAGGAGGAAGAACAGGTTGGGCATGGATATACACAACGCTGAGCATCAATGGCAAAATTGTATGGTAATATTTTTGTTGAATTGACATGATTATTTTATGTATGAGTAAGTAATGATCAAATTGTGTTTGTGTTTGTTCTTGTTGAGTGTCCTGCGCTACAAAATTCTTTGCTTGATTGTTAAAATTGCGTCCTGTCCCACGTGACCTAAGGAAAGTAAGAAAAACCCAAGCTACAAATTTGTCGATGAAGTTATCCATGAAGTTATTTACAAAACGAATTGATGACTGTTTTTTTTGGAAATTCCTTCCTAAAGTGAAGTTGTGCAGCAGCTACTTTTGTTGCCGGCTATTGGGTTTTGACATTAATTGTAAGTCTTTCTCTCAATCTGTCAGCCGTTAAATTTAATGTCCATGGCTTGTTCGCAGTCAGCAAAGCTAACTCCTATTTTGAATTCAGAATTTTGCTATTTTTTTTCAAATGGTTAATTACCGATGAAGCTACCTCATCATAATTGGTCTGAACCAGCCAATGTCCTCCCTTTACTTTTACAAAATTGTAATCACCTTTAACGTGATCTTGGCACTTCTCAACACCACAATATCCAATGGCCGTATCAGCTTCTCCCCATATAAATAGGGTAGGCACATGAACATCGCCCAGAATTGTAGTTGTACCAGCACTTTTTAACATTCGATAATTACCCCTATAGTAATTGAGAGCCGCAGTTACAGTTCCGTGTTCCTGAAAAACTGATAAGTAATCATCTACCTCATCTTTAGAACTGTTCTTCCAAAGCCTTTTAAGAAGTTTATGATCGTGCTTTTTTATGTTAAACTCAGGTAACCATGGGAATTGGAAATGTCGGATATAGGCACTCATACGTTTTTGTATGGGGTCGCTGACCATTGCCTTAACAAAAGCTTGCGTATGTGGAACAGATAAGGCACTCCAACTAAGAATCAGCTCAGGATATTGGTTAGATAAATACCAACCAATTGTAGCTCCCAGGTCATGACCAATAAGGTGAAACTTGTTTCTGCCCAAGACCTTAGCGATTTGGATAATATCAGCACCTAGTTTCTCAAAGGTGTAATTCTTTTTACCCTTTGGTTTTGCGTCTCGACTGTACCCACGTTGATTGGGTGCAATACAGTAGAAGCCCTCCTTGATTAGGTCCTTAATTAAGGGCGTCCACATATGGCTGGTCTCAGGAAAGCCATGCAACAGAATTACTGTTTCATAGATTCATCACCAGCGGTTCTCAGATCGAAAGTTAGATCACCAACTGTAAGTTGTGATTTTAATATCATAATAATTTTGGAATTTCATATTTCAGAATTCTCTAACTTTTTTTCCGAAAACTTGGTCGTTATGTACTTCATTGTCCAAGAGCCAACAACGTTTGTGTTTCTGAAGTGGTGCTGCCGTTCTCTTAATTTTTTTGCCAATCACTTTTTATTAGTCCGCCAGTTTTTCCCTGTATTTTTTCTCTAAAGCACTTGCAAAAGCCGCTTTGTCATTCCGCAATAATTTCATTGATTTTCCATTCACTATTGTCGGATGGATATCCCTAAGATGACGATCGCTCCAGGCTCTACAAGTATTGGTGTTAAAGCCAATCCTTTATCGGTTAAAGATTACTTTTTCTTATGAAACTCCATAATCAAATGCTTACTCAGCAGCACTTTCATGGAAGTATTGATTTCCATGATGGAGTGATACACCGCCTCGTTCGTTGGATCGGAATTAACTTGTTTACGATACGCCTTGCGGGCAAAGAAGTAGAGCAGAGGATAAAGGAATAGCATCCATTTTGAGGTAGAACTATACTTTGAGCGATGAATTGTTTTTAACTGAAGATGATTGATAGCCGCTAAGGTACGCAGCCTCAGTACCCCGCTAATAAAAAGTTTGCTGAAGTAACCTCCTTCTTTTCCGTCCCACGATACAAACGCATTTAATTCGTTTGGGGCAGGAGTGGAGTAATGTTCACTCTCCATCATAAACTGTGCAAAGCGACTTCGAAGCGAAGAGCTATTGGGGGTGGTGAGGATAGAAATCCCACCAGGCTTTAAAATCCGTGCTGTCTCTACAAACAAAAAATGTTGATTCGGAAGGTGCTCAATGGTCTCGGAGCAAATCACCAAGTCAGCTGTCGCATCAGGAAGAGGAAATGATTTCTGTAAATCAATAAACCGGCAGGTTGCCTTTGCAAACTTATTTTGCTCTGGAAAAAGATCGAAGAGTTGAACTTCCGTTCCGACTTCCTCAAACAGATGAGCGATGTACCCGCTTCCGGCAGATAAGTCAATAACCTGCTTACCCTTAAGTGACGTTGCATTGGTTTTAGTATAATCCTGAAAGAATTTTAGCGCACTGTCTCTCGTGTGTGCGATATCTAGAATGGAATCGCTCATGCTTTGTTGACAAACTGAACAGCCCTTTCAAGATCTTCCGGTGTATCAATGCCAATCGTTTCCTGATTTGTTTCGGCCACTTTTATAGAATAACCATTTTCTATCCACCGCAGTTGTTCGAGCGACTCCGTTCTTTCCAGAGAGGAGATTTCAAGCTTGGTAATCTTGGCGAGAATATCATGACGATACGCATACATCCCGATGTGCTTGAAAAAAGAATGGTGTGTTAGCCATTCACCTTTTGGTGTATTGCGCACATGCGGTATTGGCGAACGACTAAAGTAAATCGCTTCGTTAAAATCATCCTTTACGACCTTCACCACATTGGGATTGAAGAGTTCTTCTTCCCGTTCTATTTTTTTAATGAGTGTGGCGAGTTCAGTTTTTCCGTCCAATAGGTCCGCGAGTAAATCAATTTGCTCGGGCGCAATAAAAGGCTCGTCTCCCTGAATATTGATAACGTAATCAAATTTTTCTTCCTGGTTACTCAAGGTTTCATAGCAGCGATCGGTTCCACTGGGATGACTTTCTGAAGTCATGAACACTTTTCCGCCAAAACTTTTCACATGATTGAAGATGGCGGGGTGATCGGTAGCTACCAGCACTCGGGAGAGAAGGGTGGATTTCATCACCTGTCGGTAAACGAGCTCAATCATTGATTTTCCGGCAATGTCTGCCAGGGGCTTACCCGGAAAGCGAGTGGAGGCGTAGCGCGCAGGAATGACTCCGAGTATCTTCATGAATTTGTTCTCCGTACTTTCAGTGTGCTGCCTTCGGTATCTACCACTTCAATGGCATCTCCTCTTTCGATATAATCACCACGTGTGAATGCATCGTAAATATCTTCCTCTATTTGCACTCTTCCACTCGGCCTCAACACAGTATAAGCAATTCCTTTTTTTCCAAGCATGGCCTTGGCATTGAAATTCGTGGAGTAACCTTTTGAGGCTTCTTGAGTGTCAGTGAGAGCAATTCGTTTAAATGCTTTTGTCCCGGTAAGTTTTGCTCCTCCGAAAAAGAGCAGCAAAGCCCCACCCGTCAGCCCTCCGATAGTGGCAAAAGAAGCTACAATGATATCTCCAAGCGGAACAAACTCGAAGTTGAAGAAATCATTATTCAACATGATAAGAATGAGGGACGTAAGGGTGAGCCCAATTCCAAGTACACCGGCCACACCAAATCCTGGGATGATAAAAATTTCGGCACCCAGCAAGAGTAATCCCACAAACAAGGCAATGATCTCCCAATAGGCGGCAAGGCCATTCAGGTAATAAGGAACAAGGTAAAGAAGTAAAGAGATAATAGCGGCAAACAACGGAAAGCCAACACCCGGAGTCTGGAGCTCAAAATAAATTCCACCGATGATGACGAGAATTAATATTCCGCTGATAAAGGGGTTTAGAAAAATGGCAATGATCTTTTCAGGGATACTAAGTTCATACTCTTCCAACTCATAATTCTCAATTTTATTACGCTTCAGAATTTCTTCGATCGATTCAACCTGAGCTTCACAGAACCCGAACTTCATTGCCTCTGAAGTAGTAAAGGTAATCACGCGGCCTTCTTGTTTTATACTGTCGATTACAATACGCTCGTCCACCATACCTTCTGCAATACGGGGATTCCGTCCAGTCTTCTCTGCGGTAGACCGCATGATGCCACGCATGTAGGCTTGATATTTATCAGGTGCCGCTTCTCCGCCTGCGCCTTCAACAACAGTGGCAGCACCAATCGTTGCGCCCGGTGACATATAGATACTATCGCAGGCAATGGAGATCAATGCTCCCGCTGAGGCTGCATCTGAGTTGATGTATACCCAAATCGGTTTTTTGAAATCCATGATAAAGTCCACAATCTCCTTCGCATCGGTCAACACACCCCCGTAGGTATCCATATCGATAATCACAATGTCAGCCTTGGTGGTTTCGGCATGTTCCAATGCCAGTTTCACGTATCGTGCCATGCGTGGATCAATTTCTGCCTTGATTTCCATCACCATCACTTTTGGCTTGGTGGCTTGAGCTATGGTGCTGAGGCAGGCTATCAGCAATAATGCAGCACTTATTACAATTTTCTTGATCATCACAATCCTCCTTTTTTTTATAAAAATAACAGTCTGAACCGGAATATCACCCGAAAGTAGCGTATTCATTTTTTACACTGAGTTACAGGGAGAAATTGTAACTTTGAGCATTGTTTAAACTATGATAAAAATTATTTTTTTAGCGGCCATCCATTGGCTGAATCCACAACTTCCTCCCGACTCAGTGAGGATAGAAACGATCAACGGAAAAGTTTTCATTATCCATCAAATTGGCGAAAGGGAAACACTCTATGCCATCTCCAAACGTTATGGAACACCTATTACGAGCATTTTAGAATATAATAACACCGCTGATGCCGGTTTGGAGATTGGACAGATTTTGAAAATACCCTACGTGCCGAAGGCCAAAGCAAAGTCGGGCGATGCAACACTTCATAAAGTGGCGCCAAAAGAAACCTTGTATTCGATCGCCAAACTTTACAATGTCACCGTGGATGAACTAAAGGCCTGGAACAATCTGAAGGATGGGGCTATTTCAACCGACCAGGAGTTAATTGTTCGGAAAAAGGGAGCTACTTCTACGGCTACATCAATACCTACCCTAAGTAATGTAAAGGGTAAGCACACTGTAGGGTCGGGAGAAACACTTTACTCCATTGCCCGTCAGTACGGAGTTACGGTTCCTCAATTGATGGAGTGGAATAAGACCACAGGAAGTGATGTAAAGGTGGGAGATGTATTAACAGTAGCGGGTGCAACCGAACCGAAGACTCAGACTTCAACGGGTACGAGCACTGTAATTGTTGCGGAAACCAAGCCTGTGGTGGAGAAGGAAAATACCATTAAAATTTCAGAAGCCGTCACCGGGTCTGATGAAGTGAAGCAATCCGGATTGGCCGAATTGATTGAAGGCACGGATGGCAACAGAAAATACCTGGCACTTCATCGCACAGCAAAAGTAGGTACGATCATGAAAGTCAGGAATGAGTTGAATAATCGCGAAGTATTTGTAAGGGTAATCGGTACCATTCCGGATACGGGGATCAACGATAAGATAGTAATTAAGATTTCTAAATCTGCCTTCGATCGTTTAGGAGCGATCGACCTTAAGTTCAGAGCGGAAGTGACGTTCTATAAATAATCAAGTTGACGCTCCCCGAACTAAGAGAATTCCTCGACTCCAAAGTAGCGTTATACAATCGTCCCGATTTCATAGAGCATGACCCTGTTTCGATTCCCCACCGTTTTAGAAAAAAACAGGACATCGAGATAGCCGGATTATTTGCAGCTGTTCTGGCCTGGGGGCAAAGGGTGACCATTATCAATAAGACCAATGACCTTCTCGATCGCATGGGCAATGCTCCCCATGATTTTTTGCTAAATCACAAATTAAATGACCTGAAAGCTTTTGAGAATTTTAAGCACAGGACTTTCAAGGCTACCGATGCTTTGTACTTCATTAAATTTCTAAGCGGGTATTACAAGCGAAATAAATCATTGGAAGATCTTTTTCTCGTGCCTCCGGAGAGCAAAACCACCGAACAAGGACTTATTCACTTTCACACTACTTTTTTTAGTCTTGAGGATTATCCAAAGCGAACAAAAAAACATATCTCAACACCCGAGCGAAAGTCAGCGTGCAAACGCATCAATATGTATTTGCGCTGGATGGTGCGCCAGGATAATAACGGAGTTGATTTTGGAATTTGGAAAAGAATTGCTCCTTCTCAATTGATTTGTCCTATTGATTTGCATGTAGAACGTGTAGCGAGAAAATTAAAGTTGATAAAGAGTAAATCCGTAAACTGGAAGACCGCTCTTGAATTAACGGAGAACTTAAAAAAGTTGGACAGTGCTGATCCTGTCAAGTATGACTTTGCGCTTTTTGGACTGGGAGTTGAAGAGAAATTTTAGCCTCACCCCATCCAAACGTTATTTTAGAGTTAAAGGAGTGGCCTCTCCGCTTGGAGAGGGGAAAATAAACTTTCTGTCCAACAAAACTTGGACGGGGGTGAAGCTGATATTAATCCATTCCAGGCTGCTTCAATACAAAGCCTGTTCTCTTCTTCTCGACATCAACCATTTTTTTTACGTCACTGAGCAATTTCTGCGCATCATAAATGATTCCATCCTTTACCGTGTACTTGATCCCACCGACACGCTTCACAGTATTGTCATCCATCAACTTAATGGCTCCTGTACCATATAACACTTGCAAGTTCTCTAACGGATTCTGATCGATGATGACGAAGTCTGCCAGTTTACCGATTTCTACAGAACCTGTTTCTTTATCCATACCGAGGGCTTGCGCTCCGTTGAGTGTGGCCGCGCGAATTACTTCCAGGGGATGGAAACCTGCTTCACGAAGCAGTTCTAGTTCGCGTATGTAGGCAAAGCCATAGAGTTGAAAGATAAAGCCTGAGTCTGAACCAGTGGTGACACGACCTCCTTTGTTTTTATATTCGTTGATGAACTTCATCCAGAGAAAGTAGTTTTCTTTCCAAGCCACTTCTTGTTCGGTTCCCCAAGAGTGCCAGTAGGATCCGTGTGAGACGAGACTCGGCTGATAGAATTCCCATAGCGAAGGTAAAGTGTATGTTTCATGCCATTCTGCTCTGCGTGCTTTATGTAAATCACGACTTGCTTCGTAAATGTTAAAAGTAGGGTCTAAGGTAAAATCAAGATCAAGGAGCGTTTTCATGACTTCATTCCACTTTTCTGATCCCTGTCCTGCAGCCTGCTTCCAAAGCTTACCTGCTTCACCAAAACGATCTTGCTCGTTGGTGTAGTTATAATTGAGTGGATAATTTTGAACGGTCTGCTTATCAAACAATGCTTCCGGCAATCCGTACCAGTGCTCCATGCTGGTCAGTCCGGCTTTGGCCGAATGGACTACATTCCATCGGGCTACATCGAGCTGGGCATGATGACAATTGCTTCGTAAGCCGAGTTTTTTATTCTCGTCCAATGCCGCTTCCATGATATCTGGCCTTGCACCTCCAAATTTTACTCCATCGGCTCCTTTTAATTTATTGTTGCGAACCCAGGCGCGTGCTTGTTCGGGCGTGCTGATTGGAGTTGGGTTGCCCATTCCAAAATAAGTATATGCTTTAATGCGTGGCGCTGTTATAAGATTTTTAGCACTCTTATTTTTTTGATCTACGGTCCATTCAATACCATTTCCAGAACCCGGGTCACAGATGGTGGTGACCCCATGACTCATCCAGAGTTTGAAAACATATTCAGCAAACGGAGCCTGATTGCCTCCAGTGTGTGCATGACAATCAATGAATCCTGGCATCAGATACATTCCCTTGGCATTCAACTCTCTTGCGCCTGGTTCTATGGATAGAGGCATGGGCACTTTTGGGTAGCCGGCATTTTGAATGTCAACAATCCTGTTCTGCTTAACCACAATATCCACCGGACCAACCGGAGGCGCTCCGGTTCCGTCAATCATCATCACCCCGCGGATAATGAGTTGCGTGTAAGGGCCTTCACCTTCTTTAACCTCCGGTGCTGGTTTTACTTTCTCCGGCTCTTGAGCAAAGGCAGTGAATACACTTGCGGTGAATAAAATGATAATGAGCTTTTTCATAAATAAGGTTTGTTAATTGATTTAGCGGGATCCCAAAAAACCTTGTCAGGTTGAGTATGTTGAAACCGACTATTCCAAGACGACTTCGACAAACTCAGTCTGATAATGAGGGCCTTTAGAGATGCCCTTAATACATGATTCAATTCATTCCAGGTTGCTTCAATACAAATCCTGATTTTGCTTTTTCATCATCCACGATCTTTTTCACATCGTTAAGCAATTTCTTGGAATCATAGATAATACCGTCCTTGATGGTGTACTTAATTCCTCCTACGCGCTTGACGGAGTTGTCTTCCATCAGCTTGATTGCACCAACTCCATAAAGAACCTGAAGGTTTTCCAATGGATTTTGATCAACAATAGCAAAGTCGGCCAGTTTGCCAATCTCAACTGAGCCAATTTCTTTATCCATCCCCAATGCTTGCGCACCATATAAGGTGGCAGAACGAATTACTTCCAATGGATGGAATCCGGCTTCACGCAACAACTCCAGTTCTCGAATGTACCCAAAGCCGTATAATTGAAAGATGTAGGCGTTATCAGAACCGGCAGTTACTCTTCCTCCCCGATTTTTATATTCGTTGACAAAGGTCATCCATAGTCTGAAATTTTCTTTCCAGGCGATCTCCTGTTCTGTTCCCCAGTTAAACCAAAATGATCCATGGGCAGCACGATTAGGTTGGTAGAAAGCCCAGAGTTGAGGGAGCGTATAGGTTTCATGCCATTCTTGTCTGCGGGCTTTGTGAAGATCGCGTGTAGCTTCGTAGGTATCAAAGGTTGGGTCAAGGGTGAAATCCAATGCCAACATAGAATCCAGAACAGCATTCCATTTTTTAGAATAGGGTGCAGCAGCTTGTTTCCACAATCTCCCCGCTTCTTCGAAACGATTTTGTTCATTGGAATAATTATAGTTCAATGGATAATTCTGGATGCTGCTACCGGTAAGCATGGCTTCTGGTAAGCCATACCAATGTTCCATGGTAGTAAGTCCTGCCGAAGCAGAACTTAGAGCATTCCACCGCGCCACACCTAGTTGTGCATGGTGACAAGCTGAGCGTAACCCCAGTCTTTTATTTTCGCGTATAGCGGCATTCATGATATCCGGAGCTGCCCCAAAGAATTTAATGCCATCTGCACCACGGAGCTTATTTTCATTTACCCAAAACTTGGCCTGTTCAACAGTGCTGATTGGTGTTTTGCTTCCTGATCCAAAAGTTACGTAGGCTTTGATCCTCGGAGCTGTAATGAGATTCTTTTCGCTTTTTCCCTTTTGATCCAAAACCCAGTCAATGCCATTTCCGGAGCCCGGGTCACGGATCGTAGTGATACCGTGTGCCATCCAGAGTTTAAATACATATTCGGCAATAGGAGCCTGACCGCCTCCAATGTGTCCGTGCATGTCAACAAATCCCGGCATCAGGTACATTCCCTCACAGTTGAGTTCTTTACCTCCGGCCTCCAACTTGGGCCTGTTACCATCGCTTGCCATGCCCGGTGTGGGCAGTCCAATACTTATAATATTAACAATGCGATTTTGCTTGACTACGATATCCACAGGACCAACCGGAGGTGCACCCGTGCCGTCAATCAGCATGACTCCGCGAATAATAAGTTGGGTATGAGGTCCATCGCCCTCTTTTACTTCAGGGGCTTTTTGCATGGTGCTCTGCGCGTTGGCTATCCAGGCACTGGCGACAAATAAAAGGATGAATACTTTCTTCATGGTTGCATTGGGATGTGAATGAGAAAGCTAAATATTTTGAAGACAAATCGAAACCAGTATCTGACAGGCGGTTTAAGGAATGGCGGTTCGAAAATGAACCAAGCATTGGATTAAGCAAGTCAATTTTATGATAGTGTGATCTAATTTTTACCCTACTATTTATAAAACAGCTATGTATTTTTTATAAATGATTCAAATTTTACCCTATTTCAATCGGATTCTGTAATTTATTTTGAATAATGGGTAAAAAACAACCCTAATATTCTGATTTTTGACAAAAAACAGAATAGTTCCACTGCAGAATAACCTTAAACCACTTAACTATGAAAAAATCAATTGTATTTCTTGTCTTGCTAATTGCCATTAGTATCCTGGCAGTCATCATGCCAGCGGTGCCAGGCCCTATCGTAACGGAAGGCATCAATTCCGGAGATGTTGCATGGATGCTTGCTGCTACAGCACTGGTGCTGCTCATGACTCCCGGGCTGGCCTTTTTCTATGGCGGCATGATTGACACCAAGAACATTATTTCTACCATGTTGCAAAGTTTTATTGCCATGGGGGTGATTAGTGTCCTGTGGATCGTGGTTGGATTTAGTCTTGCCTTTGGCGATTCCATTGGTGGCATCATTGGTAATCCTTCCAGCTTCTTCATGTTCCAAAATGTTTTGGATGGAAAACCCTGGTCGCTGGCACCCACTATTCCACTGGTGTTGTTTGCCTTGTTCCAGCTCAAGTTTGCCATCATCACACCTGCTCTTATTACTGGCACTTTTGCAGAGCGCATTAAATTTAAATCCTATATCCTTTTTCTTGTCTTGTTCTCTTTATTAATCTATGCTCCATTAGCACACTGGACTTGGCATCCGGATGGGTTCCTCTTTAAGTGGGGAGTGCTTGACTTCGCAGGAGGAACGGTAGTTCATATGTCTGCCGGGTTTGCAGCGCTGGTTGCTTCTATTTACTTAAGAGATAAGAATGAAAAGAAATCAACGATTTCACCGGCCAACATTCCTTTTGTTTTGCTCGGAACAGGGTTGCTGTGGTTCGGATGGTTTGGGTTTAATGCCGGAAGTGCTTTAAGTGCTGGTACGTTGGCTGCCTCTGCCTTTGCAACAACAAACACAGCAGCAGCAGCGGCTGGTCTTGCCTGGATTCTTTTTGATGCGGCACGCGGTAAGAAAGCTTCTGCCGTTGGATTTTGTATCGGCTCCGTAGTCGGACTTGTTGCCATCACGCCTGCGGCAGGGTTTGTCACAGTTCCTTCAAGTTTATTCATCGGAACATTTGCAGCCATTATTAGCAACGTAGTCGTGCATTGGAAATCCAAAACTTCACTCGAAGATACATTGGATGTTTTCCCTTGCCACGGAGTAGGTGGTGCAGTGGGCATGCTGATGACTGCATTGTTAGCGAACACTGCCGTGAATGGTGCTAATACAACTGGTAACGGTCTTTTCTTTGGTGACACCGCTTTATTCCTGGTTCACCTTGAAGCACTCGCTATTGTCATCGGATTTACCATGGTAGGATCTTTCCTTATTCTGAAGTTTGTCGATCTGATATTCCATTTACGCGTAAGTCCTGAAGACAAGAAAGTGGGACAAGATGTAAGTCAGCATGGAGAGAATGCCCATCCTTTCGAATTGAGAACGGCCAGCTAAATTTTTATTCTTTGTCAGACTTAAAAAGTACTCACCAAAATGAATAGGAAAAATAGAAAGTCAACAAGTACAAGCCCCTAGGTATTGTGCCGATTAGAAATCAAAAGTTGGTTTCTGATCACTAAAGCACCCAGGGGGTGTCAGATACCCCGCTGGGACAACCTTAGCTTATTGTTCATTAAAACACACACAAAAATATGAAAAACTTAAGATTATGCCTTTTATCGATATTGATGTTTATATTCTTCGTAATGAGTTCAGCATCCTACGGGCAATCACCTACTCTTGTTGCCTCGAACAAAATCGTGCCTGTTTTAGTGTTAGATGAACCGATTGTTACGGCAGGAGAAAAAGTGAATGCAGAGCAGGAGGAAGAAAAGGAAGAAGGGAAACTTTCGGTATCGGGCTATTTAGACTCATATTATTTCACCAATTTAAATAAGCCCGCTTCACGCGACAACATGGGTCAATCCGGTGTAGGAAGAGGCTTTGACAGACGAGTGGATCAGTTTCAATTAGGAATGGTGCAAACTGTTTTCAAATACACCAATAGTAAATCTGAAGCAGTTGTTGATCTTGCCTTTGGGCCAAGTGCCCAATACGGAAACTATGGTAACGTACCCGTATCCGCACCCGGTTACGGTTATGCAGTTGGCAACGATGTGTACTCTGCTGTTATGATTAAGCAAGCCTACTTCAAGTACAATGCTACCGACAAGCTTTCCTTTACAGCCGGCCAGTTCGGAACGCACATTGGATACGAATACATTGATGCGCCTCTTAATTTTTTCTACTCTATCAATCACACGTTCAATAGTGGAATTCCTTTTTATCACACGGGCCTTAAAGCTACCTATGCCTTTAGCGATAAAGTTTCGCTGATGCTGGGCGGAGTAAATGGATTTGATTATGTGCAAGACAATAACAGAGCAAAAGGATTGATCGGCCAATTGACACTTGTACCGGCAAAAGGATTGAGTGTTTATCTTAACTACATCAACTCCAACGAATCCAATGCCGATTCATTGGGCAATACTCCGAAAGGAAACTTCACGGTGTATGATTTAAACGGAGGGTATCAGGCTTCCGATAAATTTTTTATCGGCTATTGGCTCATGTATGGCAGTCAGAGGGGGACACTGGGTGGGCCTGGCACTTTTATTCCGGCCGATGGCAATGTTGACAAAGTGAAAACCTGGTATGGCGCTAACTTATATTTAACCTATGCGCTTTCAGATGTTTTCAGTCTGGGTCTTAGGGCAGAGCATTTTGATAACAAATCCGGAGCCAGAGGCCTGCGCAATGTGGATGGCACGGGTCAGGCCATTGGCGCTTCGGTAAATACCTACACACTGACCGGGTCGTTTACCCTGGCCGATGGTCATCTACTATTGAAGCCGGAGTTACGATTGGATTCATTTAGTAAGTTGTCTGGTGTTGGGAATGAAAGTTCACAGCAATTTATGGACGCGGATGGTAGTTTCACCAAGAATAGCCAGACCACGCTAGGAATGGCAGCGATTTATAAATTCTGATTAAATCAAGATTTAAGATTCAAAGTTCAAGATTGGAGTGCTTACTCATTTTTGAATTTTGAATCTTGAATTTTTATGTCAAACTCATCCTTAAGGCTCAGGTTCATTAAAATCAGGTTTGAATATTCATTTTTCTTGAAAGCAGATTTATTCTTTTTAGTGACCGCATCAATATATCTGCCTTTTACCAGTTTCTCGGTGCGGTAATATCCGGTGGACTGTTCCTTCTTTTCAAAATATAGCGCGTAGATCTTTACTTTATAATAATTATCATCAACTACCTCCACCACAAACTTGCCAGTCCATTCTCCCTCCCAGTACATGCGAGGTGTATTCAGGTAAGTTCTTCCGTACTTCTTGCAATCCACCTTGTAATGGTTTATTTCTCCGCTATATCCTGCTTCGTTTCGGGTGACGTTGAAGGTAAAAAACTTTGACTTAAGCAGCTGAACAATTTCCCTACGGAGGCTATCCTGTGAGCCTGCATATGCATACGTGTACTGCCAATAGAGGTCATTGTTTTCAATCTCGAAGTGATCATACTTTTGCCCTATTACCGGATTGTGGCTAACGCCAATCACAAAAAGTAGGAGAAAACAGAGACCTGCTAACCTTAGCATCAAATGGGTTAATTGAGCTTCTAATCTGGCTTAATATGTGATAAAAGACAACTTAATTTCTCCAAAAGGAAAATGTTTTTGATACGCTTATGCAATAGAAATTGATTTTCTTGGCAGGCTTTACTAACAATCGTTAGAATAATAGGCCACATTTTTTTTGATATTTCAAAGCCTTTTTTAATTCTGAAAAGTCGTTACCTTTAGCGCGTGAAGATCAAAAGCGTACTCTGTATTCATCTCATTTTTATTGTACTCATGTCCTCCATGGGCTACAATAAAGGTCTTTCTTCTGGCGATACAATAATTCAGACTCAACAACATCTGGTAACCGGACCTCAGTTAGCCGAAGATGCACAGGATGCCATTCAGGTATTTCGTGAGACATTAAAAATTACGGTTCCCTCCGAAACCAAATCGGCATCATTTAATCTGTTTCAGAATTCAGGCCGATTAGTTTTTACCATTGCCCGTAATGCAAAGTATAACTCCTACTTGCTATCGCAACTTTCCCAAGGTTCTTCTGAAAAACTCTTTCTGGAATTCCGATCACTTCTTATTTAGGAAACACCACTCCGATTTTCTCCCGTTTTGAATTAACGAGTTTTTCGTCAGTTCATAATCTACTCAAGTTTTAATTAATTCCTTCGTATGAAGAAGCTTTTATACCTCATAGGTTTTGGTATCATTTCCCTTACCTCGTTAGGGCAACCGAGAGATACGGTATTGTCCTTTTCACACGCCAAGGCCAGGCTGATGAGCGTAAACTTAAATCTGCTTGCCTCCTATTACGATATCAATATTGCCAAAGCTGCCGTCATTCAGGCCAAGGTTTGGAATAACCCTTACTTTGTTTTCAATGGAGATCTTTATGCCAATGAGACCAATGAGTATTTTCATTTTAGAAATCAGCACCTATTGCAGATTGAACAGACCTTTTCCTACGCTGGCAAGCACACCAACACGGTAAGGTTGGCGAGGGTAGGTGTAGAGATGGCAGAAAAGCAAATGGAAGATGTACTTCGCAGCTTACTTTTTGAGATGGGTAATACCTATACTGAGTTAGCCGCACTTCAGTCAAAACAGCTTCTTTATCAGCAGGTACTTTTAAGTTATGATAGATTGATGGCTGCGACCCGTAAGCAATTAGAGTTGGGAGCGATTTCTTTGACAGAGGCCTTGCGTTTGGAATCAGAGTATGTGACAGTACAAACAGATGCAGTGGCAAACTACAATGAAAAGGAAAAAGTAACATCTGAGCTGAAGACGTTGCTTCGATTCCCTCAGGACACTATCTTTTATGTAGAGCAAAAAATTCCGGCTCTTGCACAAGAGTTTGATCCCATGGTCATTTCAGAGCAGGCTGTGACCATTCGCCCTGACTTGCAGATAAAAAAGTTTGTTAAAAAATACCAGGAACAAAATCTAAAACTCCAAAAATCCATCAGTGTGCCTGATGTAAAACTGGCTTATCAACCGCGCGACCGAGGTAGTAACTACGTTCGTCCCTATCAGGGATTCAATGTGGAATTTAATCTTCCCTTATTCGACCGGAATCAGGGGGGTATTAAAATGGCGGAGTTCAATATCAAAAAATCTTCCTTGGAATTTGAGCAGATTGAAAATCAGGTGCGGAATGAAGTGTCTGCAGCGTATAATCGTTATCGAAGTTCAAACTCCGGCCTCGCCAATTACAAACCTGAATTCCTGGAGCGGTTGACACAGCTGAATAAGAGCACAAACGAAAATTTTCAAAAAAGAAATATCGGCTTGCTTCAATTCATCGATCAACAGCGGATTTATATTCTCACCAATATTCAAATGATTGACTTGAAGAGGCAATATCTGAACAATGTGAATGAATTGAACTTTACAATAGGCACCACACTAATTGATAGTGATAACTAGTCAAGTATGAAACGAATTTTTTATTTATCAACAGTCTTATTCTTACTCCTCACTCAAGGAATCTTTGCTCAGGAGAAGGAAAAAATAGCAGCCGAGGCTGATACAAAAAAAATGTTTGACAAGAAATTGCGATGGGGCATCAGTTGGCATCAGAGCTGGGGCACCATTAAGGGCGACAATCTTCCAAGGGAATATTTTGCAAAACCCTGTGTAGGTGCCAGCTTTCGAGCTGAATATTACCCACTGTCTTTTATTGGTGTTGGGCTTGGTTTTGGTGTACAGCAACGCGGAGCAGGAATAATTAATACAGACAATTATGGGGGCTCATTCACTCATCCTTGGGAACCGAACTATGACCCTGACTCCACGTATCGCCAACGCTTACGAATGAATACGATTGACATTCCGATTACTCTTTTGCTAAGAACACCGAAGGATGTTATCAAAGGCGTGAGGTTAAGCGGGGCCATAGGTCTCGTTTATATAAGAAATGACTATGTAAAAGATTTTTTCCACAAGCCGGAAGACGGATTTCACTCCATAACAGATGTGAGTGACGATTATATCAGCAGCGATCTTGGATATCAGATGTCCTTGGGTACGGATATTAATGCTGCTGAATCATGTGTCTTTCAGTTCCATCTGGTGTATTCAAAAGGAACAAAAAATGTTTATAAGACAGGCACGGGAAACGGACGGACAGAAACCTATGGCTTTAGAGTGGCCTGGCTCTTCTAATTCAATATGAGATAAAATAATTATTTGCTTACAACCTGTTTATGATTAGAATAAAAAAATTAATAGCTGCCATTATGAAATCTAAAATGCTGTTCATCCTCCTTGCTTTTTTTATCCTTTCGTGTAGTAAGGATGCAGAGAAACTACCTGATGCTAAGTTCAAACTAACGGAAACACTTTCCAAAGGAAAGGAGCTGGCTGAAGTCACTCTTAAGACGGTTGAATCAGAAATGATGTTGACAGGTAAGGTTAGTTTTAATGAAGATAAGGTAGCGAGAGTTTTTCCGTTAGCGGGGGGATTTGTTCGTGACTTGAATGTGGAATTGGGTGATCACGTTGTCAAAGGCCAAATTATGGCCATCATTCGAAGCCCTGAGATTGCAGGATTTGCACGCGAAGGTTCGTCCGCATTATCGCAAGTGCACGTAGCTGAAAAAAATGCGCAGGTGGCCACAGAACTTTTTAAAAGTGGGAATATTTCTGAGTTGGAGTTGTACAATGCCCAGAAGGATCTTGACAATGCCAAAGGTGAGTTGTTACGGATTCAGGCGGTACTGGATATGTACAGTGCAGGAAGCGGGTCAGTTTATCCGATCAAGTCGCCCGTCTCCGGTGTAATTGTTCAAAAGAATATTGCGCTTAATATGGAGTTGCGCACAGAGGATATCAGCCCGGTATTTATCGTAGGAGATCTTTCAGATGTGTGGATAATGGCGAATATCTATGAATCTGATATTACGAAGATCAAAGAAGGGTATAAAGCAGAGATCACCACCATTCCCTACCCCGATAGAATCTTTCGGGGAAAAATCGACAAAATATTCAGTTTGATGGACGCTGAAAGCAAGGTGGTGAAAGCCAGAGTCACTCTTAAAAACCCGGACTTTGCACTGAAACCGGAAATGTTTGCCAATGTAAAGATCAACTACACTGAGCCACTTAAAAAGCTTACGATTCCTTCCAATGCCCTGATCTTTGATAAGAGCAGAAATTTTGTGATGGTCTATATAGCGGATGATAATATTGAAACGAGGGAGGTAACGGTTTATAAAGATACAGGAACAATTGCCTACATCGAAAGCGGCCTAAAAGCGGGTGAAAAAGTAATGACCAAGTTTCAGCTTCTGGTTTACGATGCGCTTAACGACTAACCTCAACACTCCCAACGATCTCTAACCATGGATAAGTTTGTTAAAAATATTATTTCGTTTTCACTGAAGAACCGATTCTTTGTTTTCTTCACCACGGCTATCCTTATTGTTGCGGGTATTTGGAGTTATTTCAAAACACCGCTGGAAGCTTTTCCGGATGTTACTAATACTCAAATTATTGTAGTGACCCAGTGGAATGGTCGCAGTGCCGAGGAAGTTGAACGCTTTGTGTCTATTCCTATTGAGGTGGCCATGAATAGCGTACAAAAGAAAACAAGTGTGCGCTCGATTTCCATGTTTGGCCTTTCGGTGATGAAAATCATTTTCGAAGATGATGTCGAAGATTTTTTCGCCCGACAACAAGTCAATAATCTTTTACGCAATGTGAACTTGCCCCAAGGTGTTGAACCCGATGTTCAACCACCTTATGGCCCAACAGGAGAAATTTTTCGCTACACTCTTAAAAGTAATCGCAACACCAGTGAACTATTGGCTTGGCAGGATTGGGTCATTGACCGTCAGCTACGAGCTGTGCCCGGTGTTGCAGATATTGTTTCCTTTGGTGGAGCACGTAAAGTATTTGAAGTAAACGTTAACCCACTCCTTCTTTCCAAATATGATATCACCCCGCTCGAAGTATATGAAGCGATTTCTAAAAGTAATATCAACGTTGGTGGAGACGTAATTGAAAAGAATGGTCAGGCCTATGTAGTTAGAGGTATTGGACTCCTGCAAAGCATTGAGGATATTGAAAATATATTGATTGAAGCCATCAACGATGTACCGATTTTAGTAAAGAATGTTGGTTCTGTAAGAGTAGGGTCGATCCCTAAAGTGGGTCAGGTAGGATTGGATGAAAATGACGATGTGGTAGAAGGCATTATTGTGATGCGCAAAGGAGAAAACCCTGCTCAGGTTTTATCTCGTGTAAAGACAAAGATTACGGAGATTAACGAAAAGATTCTTCCTACAGATATTAAAATGGTCACCTTCTATGATCGGGATAGGCTAATGGACTATTGCCGTGAAACGGTGCTAGGCAATCTTGTGGAAGGTATTTTGTTTGTTACTATCGTGGTGTTCATCTTCATGCTCGATTGGCGCAGCACGGTAATTGTATCGATTATCATTCCCTTGTCTTTACTGTTTGCCTTTATGTGTTTGAAGATGAAAGGCATGTCTGCCAATTTACTTTCGATGGGGGCGATTGATTTTGGAATCATCATTGATGGGGCCGTGGTAATGGTGGAGGGGCTGTTTGTGCTGCTGGCCACCAGGGCGCATGAGATAGGCATGCCCCAATATAATAGTCTTTCTAAACTCGGGCTGGTAAAAAAGGCCGGATCGGAATTGGGCAAGGCAATCTTTTTTTCCAAACTGATAATCATTACCAGTCTTGTTCCTATATTTTCATTTGAGAAAGTGGAAGGAAAATTATTCTCCCCACTGGCTTACACACTAGGGTTTGCCTTGCTTGGAGCCCTGCTGTTTACCCTTACCCTTGTACCGGTTTTATGCAGTATCTTTTTTGATAAGGATGTTAAAGAGAAACACAACCCTATTGTCAATTTTTTTAATAGAATTGTTTCAAACGGATTCTCATTCACCCTTAGTCATAAGAACAAAAGTTTTTGGGCGGCCATGCTAATTATTGCGGCAAGCTTGTTTTCGTTTAAATTTTTAGGGTCTGAATTTTTACCAACCTTAAATGAAGGAGCTTTATGGGTAGAGGCTAAACTACCGATGAGCAGTTCCATCAATGAAACCGTCAAATTTGTAAAAATATTTAGAGAAGAATTGAACGAGTTTGAGGAAGTGGAATCGGTGCTTTCACAAATAGGCCGCTCAAACGATGGAACGGATCCATCCGGTTTCTTTTATGTGCAGTGTCAGGTAAACCTAAAGCCTCAAAAAAAATGGGAACGGGATATCACAACAGAGGAGTTGATTGAGGAGATGGATAAAAAATTAAGACAATATCCCGGAGTGGTTTATAATTATTCGCAACCTATTATTGATAATGTAGCAGAGGCAGTGGCCGGGATCAACGCTTCGTTGGCCGTTAAAATATTTGGCGATAATCTTGAACAGCTCAACTCAAAAGCCGACTCCATCTCCACGATACTAAGAACAGTGAGAGGAGTAAAGGATTTGGGTATCCTTCGCAATATCGGTCAACCCGAACTTAGCATTATCCTTAACCAGCAAAAGATGGCAGCCTATGGAATTACCATTGCAGACGCTGAAACCGTTATTGAAATGGCAATCGGTGGAAAAACAGCTACTCAGTTTTTTGAGCAGGAGAAAAAATTTGATGTGCGTGTTAGGTATGAAGGAGCGTACCGGAAATCAGAACTGGAGATCAAAGAACTTAAAGTACCCTCTATGAAGGGTAATAAAGTTCCGTTGAAGGAGATTGCCGAGATAAAAGCTGTAACAGGCCCGGCTTTTATCTATCGCGATAATAATAAAAGATTCATCGCCATCAAATTTTCCATTCGTGAGCGAGATCTGGGAAGTACTATTGCGGAAGCACAGGAAAAGGTAAATGCACAAATATCTATTCCCCGAGGCTATAGTGTGGCGTGGAGCGGAGAATTTGAAAACCAGGTAAGGGCACAAAAAAGATTAACAGAGGTAGTGCCGGTGTGCTTAGTCCTTATTTTCTTTTTGTTGTTCGTAGCTTTTGGAAACGTGAGAGACGCAGGTCTGGTGCTAGTCAATGTACCCTTTGCCATGATCGGAGGGATTTTAGCACTTCACGTTACGGGCACGATATTCAGTATTTCTGCTGGTATCGGATTTATTGCACTCTTCGGACTTTGCATTCAAAATGGAGTTATACTAATTTCTGTTTTTAAGAAAAATCTCCAAAATGGAATGCCCATGCAAGCAGCGTTAATCCGTGGTGTTGCCGAACGTACACGCCCAGTGGTGATGACTGCCATCATGGCTGCCATTGGCTTAGTGCC
>JANNRV010000083.1:0-13259 GCA_031401775.1 Bacteroidia bacterium
AAGAACACCGAGGAGCAACCCCTTATCAAAAGAATGGCTTTGCATGCTTTTTCTCTTAAATTTCAAGACCTGAAAGGCAACTCGGTTACGGTAGTCGCTCCCTATCCAAAAGATTTTCAGGCGCTTTTGAAGCAATTATCCCAAAACCTTCGGTAAAAAGGTGAATTGGGGCTTGCATATTCAGTTTACTGGGCATACTTTTGTGTCCCTTTTTAAAAGGATAAGTGTATTTTATTGGGTTTTTAAAAGAAAAAAGCGTGGATCACAACAGTTATAAGACGACCAACACAAACAAGGCAAGCGCTGAGAAAAGTTGGCTAATCGTAGATGCAAATGGACAAGTTCTGGGGCGCGTGGCCAGCCAGGTAGCCAAAATTATTCGTGGAAAAAATAAGCCAGGGTATACTCCCAATGTTGATTGCGGAGATAACGTGGTAGTTATCAATGCAGAGAAAGTGCGAATGACGGGTAAGAAATGGAATAACAGAGTAATTTTTACTTACTCCGGTTATCCAGGTGGTCAACGTGAGTTATCTCCTTCCATGATCCGCGCCAAGCATCCAGAGCGCCTTATTGAACATGCCGTACGCGGGATGCTTCCAAAAAACAGCATTGGGCGACAGATTTTTAAGAGCTTGTATGTTTATGCAGGCACGGAACATCCTCATACAGCACAACAACCTAAAGAAGTTAAATTCTAATCAATGGAAATTATTAACACCACAGGAAGAAGAAAGACCTCCATCGCCCGAGTATATGTAAAACCAGGCAAAGGTCAAATCGTCATAAATGACCGCGAACTTGCTACTTATTTTGTATCTGAAATTCATCAGACTACCGTAAAGCAAGCTCTTACTTTGTTGAAAGTAGATGGTACGTATGATGTGGCGGTCAATGTGGAAGGTGGTGGAATAAAAGGTCAGGCAGAAGCAATTCGTTTGGGCATTTCCCGCGCTATGGTTCAAGTTAATCCAGAACATCGCGCTGTATTGAGAAAGGAAGGATTGATGACTCGTGACTCACGCATGGTAGAGAGAAAGAAGCCAGGACGTAGAAAGGCAAGAAGGAAATTCCAATTCAGCAAGCGTTAATCGAATACAAGAAAACACAATCATGGCAGACAATAAATTGACAACACAGGAATTGATGGACGCAGGTGTTCACTTCGGTCACCTTACCCGCAAGTGGAATCCCAAGATGTCAGAGTACATCTTTATGGAAAACAATGGTATCCATATCATTGACCTGAATAAAACACAAAAGTGCCTGGAAGAAGCCATTTTCTCACTGAAGAATATTGTACGCTCTGGTCGTAAGATCATGTTTGTGGCTACTAAAAAGCAGGCAAAAGATATTATACACGAAGAGGCGGTTCGATTGAATATGCCATTTGTGACTGAGCGTTGGTTAGGTGGTATGCTGACGAACTTTGCTACGATCCGTAAGTCGTTGAAAAAATTAGCGCAGATCGACAAGTTGATGAAGGATGATTCTTTCACAAACTTGGCGAAACGTGAGCGATTGATGATTACACGGGAGAAAGCAAAACTGGAGAAGTTGTTAGGTGGTATTACCGATCTAAATCGCCTTCCTGCCGCTTTGTTTGTGGTAGATGTAAAGCGTGAACACATTGCAGTAGCAGAAGCGATGAAACTGAACATTCCCGTTTATGCCATGGTGGACACCAATTCAGATCCTTCTAATATTGACTTTCCTATTCCGGCTAATGATGATGCGTTCAAATCAATTTCACTGATTACCAAACAGGTGGGAAGAGCGATTGAAGAAGCCTTGATGGAACGCAAAAAAGACAAGGAAGATGCAGGTCATAAGAAAGACGAAGAGGAGAAGAGAAAAGTAGACGAAGTTGTAGAAGCAAAATGATTCATTAGTTAGCCGATGTGCTAAAGCCCATACAGTTGAACATCGGTCCTCAGCCGGTGTTCTGCTTTTTTAAAACAAACCTGAAATCCATAATTGTAAATTGTAATTTTTAAATCATAAATAAGTATGTCAGCAATTACTGCACAAGATGTAAATAAGCTTCGCGCCATGACCGGTGCCGGCATGATGGATTGTAAAAAAGCGTTAACCGAAGCGGAAGGCGATTTCGAAAAGGCCATTGAGCTCTTGAGGAAGAAGGGGCAAAAAGTTTCAGCCTCCCGTTCTGATAGAGATGCGAAAGAAGGTTCTGTATTTATCAGAGTTTCTGACGATAAGAAGGAAGCCGTGTTGATTGCACTTAACTGTGAGACCGATTTCGTGGCGAAGAACGAAGAGTTTCAAAGCCTGGGTAAACTCATCGCAGAGACGGCCTTTGCTAAAAAATCAGTTTCCAAGGAAGCCTTGTTAAATGAAAAGGCAGGAAGCTTAACCCTAGCTGAGAAGATCATAGAGTTGGTAGGCAAGATTGGAGAAAAATTGGAAGTAAGTGAGTACGTTCGAATGACAGGTGAGGCAGTTGTTGCCTATATCCATTCGGGTAGCAAGTTAGGTGTATTGGTTTCACTAAAGGGAGTGAATGGTAAGGATGTCACTGAAGCAGGTAAAGATGTTGGTATGCAGATCGCGGCCATGAATCCCGTTGCAGTGGATGAAAAGTCAGTAGATAAAACGATCATTGAAAAAGAACTTGAGATTGCCAAAGCAATGATCATTGCTGAAGGCAAGCCTGAAAATATGGTGGAGAAAATTGCACAAGGCAAACTGAATAAGTTTTATAAGGACAATACCCTCGTACATCAGATTTTTGTGAAAGACAATTCAAAGACGATTGCTCAATACCTGGACAGTGTTTCAAAGGGATTGACAGTGACGGAATTTAAGAGAGTGGCGATAGGGTAAAATAGATTGATTTTGTTAATTCAAAGAATAGGAGCTCAAGGCTCCTTTTTTTATTTTAGTGAAAAGTAATACTTATGCAATTAAAGGTTGTTTTTTTAGTATTTATAGCATGCTCAAGCGTAAAGGCACAGCAGCTTGGAGAATTGTGGGGGGTCACGAAGACTGGAGGTCAAGATAATCTTGGCCTAGTATATAAGACTAGTTCCGATGGTTCTAATCAAACAGTGATATATAATTTCAGCACACCTTTTCTAGGCAGTTTTCCTGGGAATGAACAAAATCTCAAAAATAATTTAGTTGAGTTCAATGGTAAAATGTATGGAATGACCTTTAGTGGGGGCTTTAATGATGCAGGGGTGATATTTGAATATGACCCTATCTCTAATGGTTATGTTGAAAAAATTGACCTCAGCGATGGCATAGGATCCCATCCAGCTGGAAGCTTGATAGTTGCTGGGAATAACAAGCTCTACGGGATGACTGTTATGGGTGGTTTAAATGATAAAGGTGTTCTTTTTGAATTTGATCCGGTTGCAAATGCATACATGAAAAAAGTGGACTTTGGTGCCAATGGGGAATCAACTCCATATGGAGATCTTCTTCAGGCATCCAATGGAAAATTGTATGGAATGACAACCGGAGGTGGTGCGCTATTCGAATTTGATATAACTACCGGGGCTTATGAAACGAAGACTCAAATTGGTGGAAGCCCTTATGGTAGTTTAATAGAAGCAAGCAATGGTAAATTATTAGGAATGACAAGTGAAGGTGGTGAAAATGGGTTAGGAATAATCTTTGAGTACGACATAGACTTAGGCACTTATATTAAGAAAATTGATTTTACCTATGATGGCGGGTATGGACCTCTTGGAAGTTTAACGAAAGGCACTAATGGTAAATTTAACGGAATGACGAGTAGAGGGGGAATCCCTAATGGAGGTGTTCTATTTGAATATGACCTAAATACGAATACATATAGCAAAAGAATAGAGTTTCAAGGAAATAACAATGGTGCAGGCCCTAACGGAAATTTAGTACTAGCTGCAGATGGTAGATTGTATTGGATGACTAATCATGGATTTTTTGAGTATGACCCTGATGCAAATAATTATATAAAGCGTGCTGATTTTAGCAACCCCAACGGTCAACTTTACCAAGGTAGCTTTGTACAAGCTTCCAATGGGAAGTTTTATGGAATGTCAGGTGGAGGAACTCATACTGAAGGACTAATATTTGAATTTGATCCAGTGTCCGGATCATATATTGAGAAAATAAGCTTGGGCCTTAAAATAAATGGGTCATTACCTTTCGGGAGTTTGTTTCAAGCTATAAATGGAATGTTTTACGGCACAACTACATATGGGGGTTTGTATGGCGTTGGTGTATTGTTTGAGTTTGATGTAAAGACTCTTACCTATACCAAGAAATTTGATTTTAGCCCATCCAAAGGTATCCTACCGCAAGGTCAGTTATTGCAAATTGACAATGGGATGATGTATGGATTGACTGTTCGAGGAGGAGACAATGATCTGGGAGTCCTATTTGAATATAACAGCATCACCAATACTTACTCCAAATTGTTTAATTTTTCTAACCCCCTAGGGTCATATCCTGGAGGAACTCTGTTAGACTATGGGGATGGTAAACTTTATGGAATAACTTCTATTACTGGTCGTCTTTTTGAATTTGATATTGCTAATAATACATATTCTGAAAAATATACTTTCATGGATTATGATGGACAGCCGCCAACTGGGGGCCTGATAAAGGCCTCAAATGGCAAGCTATATGGGATGGCAGTCAATGGTGGAGGTTTTTTGTCTGATAATGGTGTACTCTTCGAATATGATATTCAATTAAATAAGTACACTAAAAAAGTTGTGTTAGATGGATTTAACGGGTCAAGGCCAATTGGAAGCCTGATTCAGTCCTCCAACGGCAAACTATACGGGACGACTAGTTTGGGAGGACTGAATAATAAGGGTGTAATTTTCGAATATGAAATTGGTTCTAATTCATTTGTAAAGAAAATTGATTTTGATGGCTCAAATGGATCAAATCCTTGGGCAGGACTAATTGAAGCAGCTAATTCTAAGATGTATGGTGTGACAAATCAAGGCGGATCAAATAATGTTGGTGTTATTTTTGAATATGACCCTGCAACAAATAATTTCACAAAGAAGATCGATTTTAACAATGCTAATGGCTCAATGCCCTTATATTCCCCACTAATTCAACTAAGGGAGATTCAGTCTATTCTGTTTACTCCGTTGCAGACAAAAACAATTGGCGATGCTCCATTCAACCTTGTTGTGTCAGCTTCGTCTGGACTTCCAGTTACCCTTAGCACATACTCGGATAAAGTTATACTCAATGGCAGTCAAGTGACTATGGTTAAGCCTGGACTACTTACTATAATTGCGAAGCAACCTGGGAATAAGGAGTTTGTTCAGGCACTTTCTGTAGCTCAATCATTTTGCATTAATCCCGCAAAGCCAATAATTACCGTCACCGATTTGAACACCGATTCTCCTACACTAACGTCAAGCAATTTGGAGGGTAATCAATGGTATTTAAATGGTGTGGCAATTACGGGCGCAACAAGTGCATCTTTCCTAGCTAAAGAGAGTGGAAGTTATACTGTAAAAACAACAGTTGATATTTGCAGTAGTGAATTGTCTGCCGAACAAATTCTTGTCGTGACAGGGGATGTTGAAAACGAATTAAACAATGAACTTCAATTATACCCTAACCCTGCAAAAACTGAAATATTGGTTGGATTAGAAAACTTTGAAAAGGGTTCTTCAATTAAGGTAGAGATTTTTGATCTTAATGGGCGGAGGACGGAAAATAAATTAGGAATAGGGGGAAAGAAATTGTCTTTTGACATAAAACACTATTCACCAGGAAAATACATATTGAAAGCTGCCCACGGGAAAGAGAATTATTCTAAGCCGTTTATTAAGGAATAAAAGCTTCACTATTTTATTTTCAAAACCTCCAACGAACAACAATGATCGGAGATGATGAGAT
Organism: Bacteroidia bacterium; assembly: GCA_031401775.1. Lineage (GTDB taxonomy): Bacteria > Bacteroidota > Bacteroidia > Cytophagales > Cyclobacteriaceae > ELB16-189. The sequence continues at coordinate 5,878 of JANNRV010000083.1, forward strand.
TGGGTTTCTGTTTTAGAAAATAGTTAAGTACAATTGCCTCTTCGGAGTCATCCTTTAACTTTTGATCGAACAATATTTCCTTTTCTGTGAAACTCTCTTTACTAAAATTCTTTTTCTGCCGGACTAAAACATTCCGGATTCCAATAGCCATTTTACTTTTTACACTAATAGTATTGGAGATGCCGAAGAGTACTTCAGGGTTTGTTTCATTGCCCACATTGAAGATGTGATTCTCCTTTTCATCAAAGACAAGATTCTCGCAATGAATGTAGAGAATGCCATCTCGCAATTCAATTAGATTACTACGATAAAGATGCCCTTCCGTAACTGTTTCTGAAAATATGTTTCCATGACCGTCAACGGCAATGGTAAAGGGGGCTTTCACCAGTGCTGCACTGTTATCTGATTTCTGATAATAAAGATAATAGCTGCCAAGAAAATATTTTCGGATTAATTCCTGATTGTTGTTTTTTCGAGATTGATTTTTGGCTGACGAACCTTTGAGATACGTGGATGTGTCGGTCGCACTTTTCCATTCGTCCCATTCAGAAATTTTTACTCCAAGGAAAGCAAGTAAGACATTTAACTTTCTGTCTTTTGCTTTCCCATTGTTCCAATAGCTATGAAGCGTTTTGCCACTGACCCAATTGAAAAGCCGTGAATTACTTTCGAAGCTTTTTATCAACGCTTCCGGATCGTTTAGGTTTCTTTCAAAAAGAAGACTTTGCAACTGATCTTCGCCCAGTATTATATAATTGTGTACCAGCTTGGGATCACTAATAACTTTTGCAGTTACGGCCCTATTAATTCGTCTTGCAATTCCATCAAAGACCGTTCGATTAAATTTATCCCAATTGTTTTCAATACCCAATGAGGAAAGATAATCCTGGATGATTTTTGATTGCTCTAGTCCGTCTTTTATTCTTGCAGGAAGCATAAATTGAATGAATAAAAGTAGAGAATTTGACCGAAATTCGACCGTCAAATCTTATTTTAAGGAAAAGGAAGTTTTAATGCACTTAATATCAATTGATTAAGCTATTTCCGAAATTTGATTTGACTGTTTTTAAATAGGATTTGACGGCTCTAGGTTGCTTTATGTATTTTAAAACTAAAACCTGTTATCGCATGACAAAGAAAATCTACTTATTGTTTCTATGGATACTGCTGCCCGGGCTATTATTAGCGCAGGATAAAGTTACCGTGAAAGGCAAAATCACAGATGGAGGAGATGGTAGCACTCTTCCGGGAGTGAGCATCCAAATAAAAGGAACGTCCATTGGGACAACTTCAGATGTGGAAGGTAACTATGCTTTGTCATCAGAAACGGGCTCTTCCCTTGTTTTCTCTTTTATTGGTTTTAAGACTATAGAAGAGCAAGTAGGATCCCGAACTACCATTGATGTTCAACTCCAACCGGAGTCAACTCAATTAAATGATGTTGTTGTTGTGGGATATGGAACGCAAGAGAAGAAAGACATTACGGGCGCAATCGCTTCCATTAATAATAAAGATTTTGCAAACCAACCCACTACTAACCTCGCAGGAAATCTACAGGGAAAACTGGCGGGAGTAAATGTCACTTCAACATCCGGTACACCAGGAGGAGGACTTGCGGTGAGTGTACGAGGAACTAGTAATCCGCTCTATGTGATTGATGGAGTGCCCATGTTAAGTGAAAGCAATTCTTCTCTCTCCACTTCATTTGATACAGAAGGTAATGTGGTTGGAAGCGGTCAAAACTTAAGTTCCATCTCAGATATCAACCCTAATGATATTGAATCAATAGAAGTGTTAAAGGATGCTTCTGCAGCAGCGATCTATGGATCACGCGCTGCGAATGGAGTTGTATTGATCACCACCAAGCGTGGTAAGGCGGGTAAGACAAAATTCAATGTTAATTATTACACTGGCACGCAGCAACCGACCCGAAAAATAGAATTTCTGGATTCTAAAGGATTTATTGACTTGATTGAAGATGCAAGAGCGCAGGACCTCAAGCGGTATCAGGCTGACAATACAATTTTTGATACTCCCACAAGTACTTTTGACCCCACTGTATTGACAGATCCATTGAACTACAGTGCGGGCACTCAAAATACAGTTTGGTTAGATGAAGTATTAAAGACTGCTCCCATTAGTAATTATGAGATTTCAGCAAATGGGGGTGATCAAAAAACTAAATTTTATGTAGCCGGTTCTTATTTTGATCAAACCGGTATGGTGATTGAAAATTTCTACAAGAGGTTAAACAGCAGGATTAACCTTGATCACCAGGCTACTGATAAATTCTCGATCGGGATGAATGCTACTGTGACGCATTCAAGAAACAGGAGAAGTTTTAATGATAATACCTACACCGGTGTGATCACGAATGCCTTAGGTGCCTCTCCGCTCATGCCGGTCTACGATGCAAATGGAAACTACTCCGCCTTTGAAGATTATGAGGTAAGTTGGCTCTCGGATAATCCTGTTAAATCAGCGAAAGAGATTGAAGCATACACTACATCCAATCGGTTGATCGGCTCTGTTTTTGGTGAATATAAATTTACAGATGATCTAAAATTCAGAACTTCCTGGTCAGTAGACTACAGTGATCTGAGGGATGAACAGTTTTTTTCGCCCCTTACATCAGATGCCCAGTCGGTAAGTGGAAGAGCTTTTCGGTCAAACTACAATAGCTTGACGTGGTTAAACGAGAATATTTTATCCTACAGCAAACGCATTGGTGTAGATCATAATATTAATGCTATTGCAGGTTTTACTTTGCAAGAGACTACTTCCGATTTAACCTCTACGCAAGCTCAGGGATTTCCAACGGGGAGTGGTTTAAAGAATATCTCTAGCGCTGCGGTTATTAATAATAGTACTGGAGTGGGTGCGTCTTATGGACTACAGTCTTTTCTGGGTCGTGTGAATTATGATTACAAAGGAAAATATTTAGTGTCTGGTACGATACGCTCAGATGGGTCTTCTCGTTTTTCAAAGGACAAGCGATATGGAGTGTTCCCCTCCGCTTCAGTTGGGTGGAGAGTTTCACAAGAAGATTTTTTTGGTAAAGATGGTGTGATCAGTAATTTAAAACTAAGAACGAGCTATGGTGTCACCGGAGATCAGGACATTGGGAATTATCAGAGCACTTCCTTTTATCAACCCTCACGGTATAACGGCACTCCCGGATTACGCCCTCGAAATTTGGCCGATCCGTCCTTAACCTGGCAGAGTAATTCCACTTTTAACGTTGGGGTTGATTACGAAATGTGGGAAGGCAGAATAAGTGGATCGATTGAATACTTTAAGTCAGAGAAAACGAACTTGTTAAGTGAAGATAATATTGCTGGCACAACAGGCTTTCAGACAATCACACGAAATGCAGGCACGATTGAAAACCGGGGATGGGAAATTTCAGTTAGCTCCATTAATATCAGTACTACTAAATTTAAGTGGAGAAGTGAATTTAATATCTCTTTTATCAAGAATGAGATTAAGCGTTTGTCAAACAATGGCTTGCTGATTAGTGCGTATAGCGACCTTGCCCCAACTCATATTTTACAAGAAGGTCAGTCACAAGGTTCGTTCTGGGCCATTCAGTACATGGGAGTTGATTCACAAACTGGCGATGCGATGTATTTTGATTTGGGAACACAACAAGCTCAATCGATTAATAGTGGCCTTATCGATAGTGATGATTCACAGATTTCAGGAAAAGCAATTCCGGATTACTATGGCGGATTTAATAACTACTTTAACTATGGTCAGTGGGACTTTATGCTAGCTACACAGTTTAGTGTTGGCAGCAAGATATTCAACCTCATCCGCCCAACGTACGAAAATTTGGGATGGTCAAACGAGGGAGGACTTGATCAGGTGTATGCGAATAATTACACTGGAGTGGATAAACGATGGAAGAAATCAGGTGATGATACAGATATACCACGAGCTTCTTTCATCAACAAAAATTATATTGAAAACTCTACCCAATATATTGAAGATGGTTCCTTCTTCCGATTTAGAACATTGAGCATTGGATATACTTTGAAACCTGGAAAGGGAAGTACTGCCTTGCGTGTCTATGGTCAAGTCCAAAATCTGGCAGTACTTACCAAGTACAAGGGCTTCGACCCCGAGGTGAGTTCAACCGGAGCAGGAAATCCTCAGACTGCAGGGGTTGATTATGCTGCTTATCCTCAGCCCCGGACGATTACATTCGGATTTAATTTTACGTTTTAATTGATTAACGAAGCAACGATTATGAAAAAGATATATAGAATTTCACTGATTATTTTGTTCAGTTTCTGGACATTCTCTTGCAATGTGTTGGACCAGGTCTCTCCCAATGATGTTGAAAATGGTAATGTGTTTACTTCTACAGCGGGTGCACAGTCGGCATTGATCGGCTTATACAGCAGCTTACAGGCGCGTGATTATTATGGCGGCTATTTTCCAATGCTTGCTGATTTGTATAGCGATGTAAGTGTAGCGGGTGGTTTTGATAACATAGCGCTGAATGAAATTAGTGATCAAACAATTACACCTGCCAATATCTTTGCTCAAAATACTTACCTCGCACTTTATTATACTGCGGCATCTGCGAACAACATTATCGAGGGAGTTGAATTGGTAAAAGACCCAACCTTTACTCCTGAGATCAAAAATAGTATAAAAGGGCAAGCATTGGCCATTCGCGCGTTGGCACACTTTGATGCACTACGCATGTTTGGTCAGCATTGGAATAATGCTTCTTTTTTCGGAGTACCCATTGTTCTTTCCGTCCAGACAGCAACGGATATCGTTCCCAGGAGTACCGTAGCACAGAGCTATACGGCCATCATCAAAGACCTGCAAGATGCTCTTCCTTTGCTTGATGCTGCTGATCAAAGTAAGCAATTTGTTACTGCCTATGCTGTTGAGAGTTTGTTGGCGCGGGTTTTTCTATATCAGAAGGATATGACAAACGCTTTGCAGAGTGCAACCAATGTCATTGATGCAAATGCGTATGAAATACTTGATGCAAATAATTTTACCACCATGTACACTGGACGACTGAGTTCAGAATCAATTTTTGAGTTGTCTTTTGATGTTCAGAATAGAAGTTCTTTTAATGTCTTGACCTACAGTAGAGAAGATGCGTTACGAACAGAGATATTATGGCTCGCTGAAGAAAGTTTAAATAGCTTTTTTATGAATCGCCCGGGTGATGCACGTGCTGCCTTGGTTGATTTTGATCCGGCCAATAACGACAGTGGAATTATTCCCGATGGCCGTTCACAAAAGTATCGTGGGGAGGAATCAAGAAATAACCCTGCTTATATTCTCCGACTTGCTGAGTTACACCTAATAAGGGCAGAGGCTTACGGATTGACACAAGAAGGTATTGATGAATTAAATGTTATTCGATCCAACCGAGGATTGGCCGATTATCAGCTTTCTGATTTCCTGACTGAGGATGAATACATCGATGGAGTAATGGATGAGCGTAAAGCCGAATTCAACTTCGAAGGCCATCGTATGTTTGATCTGGCGAGGATAAATAAAACAGCATTATCCATTTTTCCATTTCCACAGCGCGAGATTACAGCTTCAGGTGATATCCTTCCTCAAAACCCCGGTTACTAGCTAGTATAATTCTCGAGATGGAAATAGTTTACTACAATAGACATGAAGTCAGAACTCGCCCTATTATTTAAAAGTGCATTTGCCAAAGCCAGCGAATATACACCAGGTCGAAGAGAGTTTATTCGCAAAAGTGCGCTGGCAGCTGCGGCATTAACACTTCCCTTAGAAAGTTGCAAAGGGTCGCAGAAGGCTACTATTGCCATCATTGGTGGAGGAATATCAGGTCTTACCGCTGCTTATCAACTCAAGAAAGCCGGAATAGATGCTATGATATACGAAGCATCAGGTCGCACAGGCGGTCGCGTGTTAACCGTGGAAGATGGGGTAATTGAAGGTGCTCATGTTGACTTAGGTGCTGAGTTTGTCGACTCCGTGCATGATGATATTATTTCGCTCTCGAAGGAATTAAATGTTGAATTATTGGATATGCGTTTGGATGAACTGATTCCAAAGGTCTATTTCTTTGACGGCAAATTGATGTTGGAAAAAGAGGTTGTAGAAGCCCTTCAACCTTTTGCTGTGCGATTAACGCAAGACGTTAATGCGCTTCCGGACGAGCTACATTACAGCAATGCTGAATCCTTTAGAGTATTTGATGAACAGACCGTTTCTTCCTATTTGAAAAGTATTGGTATGAATGGGTGGCTGTTAACGTTGCTGGAAATGGCAATGGTGGGTGAATATGCTATGGAGGCCAATGAGCAATCTGCAGTTAACCTGTTACACATGCTCGCTACACCAATTTCGTATTCAGAGCATTATCATCTCTTAGGAGATTTTCATGAAGTGTTCAAATTTAAAGGAGGCAGTCACTCGTTTACCAAGGCCTTGAGTGCTCAAGTGGAAAGCCAGGTGAAATTTAATTATGCATTGAAATCATTGACTAAAGCGAAGGAAGGTTACGAACTTATTTTTGATGTTAATGGGAAGAAAGAGATCGTCAAGGCCGATTATGTTTTGTTAGCAGTATCTGTTGGCGTATTGAGAAAGCTGGAAATCAATGCTGACTTATCGGATCGAAAGAAAAAGTGGATTGCGCAGGCGGGAATGGGCAATGCCGTTAAGTTGGCCATGGGCTTTCACCGGAGGGTGTGGCGCGAAAAAGGTTTTCAAGGGTACACGTTTACTGATGTGAACGTAACAGAGTTCTGGGATAGTTCGCTCCTTGTCGATACTGAGACAGGTTCATTAACCTTTGCAGGTGGAGGGATCGTAGGAGATGAGTTTGCTAAATTATCCAATTCAGCAATTCGTGAAAAATGGTTGACGGGGGCAGACGGAATTTTTGCGGGATTAAAAGATCAGCATAATGGCAACATCAACAAATTTGTTTGGTCGACCTATCCGTTTACCATGGGTAGTTATACATCCTATAGGGCAGGGCAATGGTCTGAGTTCGCTGGAGTAGAAGGCGAACCTGCAGGAAATGTTTTGTTTGCGGGAGAATGTTGCAGCATAGAGCATCAGGGTTATATGAATGGAGCCGCTGAAACTGGACGCCATGCAGCGGAGGAAATAATCAAAAGGTTATCCATCAATAGTTAGCATGAAGTAGAATTGTATAACAAAGAATAAAAAGTAAGTATCAAATGAAAAAATCAGAAAGCCTTGTTGCACGAAGAAATGCTATCGTTCCTGAGGGTATGGGCATGTTTAGCCCGGCTACTATTGCCTCTGGCAAAGGGGCAATAATCAAAGATGTAGATTGCAAAGAGTACATAGATTTTGCCGGAGGTATTGGCGTACTCAATGCAGGACATTGTCCG
>JANNRV010000084.1:0-16545 GCA_031401775.1 Bacteroidia bacterium
GCCATTTCCCAAATCGACCCATTTAGTATTAAAATTGAAGGGACACTTTTTAAGAAAATTCTGCAGGTCACCATTTATCCACTGTTCATCACCCTCACCCTTGTTGTGGGCTTTGCTTTAGTAAATGACGGATATACTATCAGAACATTTTTTGGCACCATTATCATGTTCGTGATCTTCGGCTTAATATTCGCTCCGCTGGAGAGGTTAATTCCCTTTAGCCGGAAATGGTTGGACGACAAGGAAACCCCCATAGATGTTCTGTTGTTTTTCGGCAATAAGGTTTGGGGCGACTATATTAATAAACCTTTGCAATTGGCGACCATTGCACTAGTTGTTCAGGAAATATCGCCAACAATTGGTCGACAAATTTGGCCTTCGTTTCTTCATCCAGTTATTCAAGTTTTCCTGTTACTTGCAATTAGTGATTTTTTCAGGTACTGGTATCATAGGTGGATGCATGAGTCTGAATTCATGTGGCGATGGCATTCTGTACATCATTCTTCTGAAAGACTGTATTGGTTTAATGGCACACGGTCTCATCCATTGGAGGGGTTGGTGTCCAACTTCCTATGGGCTATACCATTTGCATTCGTAAAAGCGCCTGTAGAAATAGTTTTCGTAACAGGTTTGATGGGCAGAACAATTGGGAGATTCCAGCATACAAATTTAGATCTGATCTTGGGACCCTTCGACTATATTTTCTCTTCCCCAAAAAATCATCGGTATCATCATTCAAAAAAGATTGAAGAAGGCAACTCCAATTATGGCGGAGATGTGATCATCTGGGATCATCTATTTGGAACATTTTATATGCCTAAAGGAAAAAATCCAAGTGATGACATTGGTATCGGTGGCATGCCGAATTATCCCAAGTCATTTATTGGCTTAATGTTGGCACCATTTACATATGGCACCATTAAAAAAGAGGCTGAGAAACTGAAGGCTCCAATAGGTGGACAATCACCAAGTGACGGCTAGGCATTTGAACCTCCCACCTTAGGCTACCACCCGTTAGCTTAATCTTAATTCGTTCCGTATTTTTGAACTCTTAATTTCTATCGATGCGTACGGAAGCGATTAGTGCAGAAAAAACCACCCCCAAAGCAACTTCCCTGCCTGCCGGCAAGGCAGGTATGGCCGGGCACCAGACCCCAGCACCTTATAAACCAAAAAACAAAGTGCGCATCGTAACGGCCGCCAGCCTCTTCGATGGGCACGATGCGGCCATTAACATCATGCGCAGGATCATCCAGGCCACGGGCGTGGAGGTCATTCATTTGGGTCACGACCGGAGTGTGGAAGAGGTGGTGAACACCGCCATTCAGGAAGATGCGCAGTCCATCGCGCTCACGAGCTACCAGGGCGGCCACACGGAATATTTCAAATACATGTATGACCTGCTGCAGGAAAAAGGTGCGGGCCACATCAAAATTTTTGGCGGTGGCGGTGGCGTGATCCTGCCCGAAGAAATAAAAGAACTGATGGCCTACGGCATCACGCGCATCTACTCACCCGATGACGGACGCAGCATGGGCTTACAGGGAATGATTAATGATCTGGTGGAGCGAAGCGATTATCCTACTGGGAAAACAATTGACAAAGGGCAATTGACAATTGACAATCACGTACTCACTGCTAAATATATTTCTGCTGCGGAGAACTATTTTGATGATCATAAAAAAGTATTTGAAGATATTAACAAGAAAGCTGCGTTGTCGAAAGCGCCTGTGCTGGGTATTACCGGAACAGGAGGTGCAGGCAAGTCATCGATGGTGGATGAATTTGTGAGAAGGTTTTTGATTGACTTTAAAGACAAGACCATTGGATTGGTTTCGGTTGATCCGTCTAAACGCAAAACAGGTGGCGCACTGCTGGGCGATCGTATTCGAATGAATGCGATTAATAACTCGCGCGTGTTCATGCGTTCGTTGGCAACACGTCAGAGTAATCTCGCATTGTCGGCTTACGTGAAGGAGGCAATACAGGTGTTGAAGGCAGCAGGCTATGATTTAATTATTATTGAAACATCGGGCATTGGACAAAGTGATACGGAAATATTGGATCACAGCGATGTGTCGCTATATATCATGACACCAGAATACGGTGCAGCGACACAATTAGAAAAAATCGACATGCTTGATTTTGCCGATGTGATTGCCCTCAACAAGTTTGACAAGCGTGGCGCATTGGATGCCTTGCGCGATGTGAAGAAACAATATCAGCGCAATCATCAACTGTGGGATAAAAAGCCGGAAGACATGCCGGTGTTTGGTACGATTGCCTCGCAATTCAATGACCCCGGCACTAACCAACTCTATGTGCAGGTGATGAATAAGATTGTAGAGAAGACAGGATCAAATCTGAAATCGACTTTCCACATCACGCGTGAGATGTCGGAAAAGATATTTGTGATTCCTCCGCACAGAACACGATACCTAAGTGAGATTTCTGAAGGCAATAGGAAGTATGATGCGTGGGTGAAGGAACAGAGTGAGATTGCCCAAAAACTATACGCAATCGATAAGACAATAGAACATTTGAAGGCCTCACCCCAACCCCTCTCCGAGGGAGAGGGGCTTAGTGCTGCATTAAAGGATGAGGCCACTAAACTCAAACTCAACCTCGACCCCAAAAACTTAAAACTCATTGAAGAGTGGCCGAAAAAAGCCGCGCAATACAAAGGGCCAGTGTTCAAATTTAAAGTCCGCGACAAAGAAATTGGTATTCAGACACATTCTGAATCATTGTCACATCTTCAAATTCCAAAAATTGCATTGCCTAAATATGAAGCGTGGGGCGATTTATTGAAATGGAATTTGCAGGAGAATGTGCCGGGGGAATTTCCATTCACAGCGGGTATCTATCCCTTCAAACGCGAAGGTGAAGATCCTACGCGCATGTTTGCAGGCGAAGGCGGACCGGAACGTACCAATAGAAGATTTCACTATGTGAGTCTGGCCATGCCGGCAAAGCGATTGTCTACAGCCTTTGATTCAGTAACACTTTATGGAAATGATCCTGATTATCGCCCAGACATTTATGGGAAGATTGGTAATTCTGGCGTAAGCATTTGTTGCCTGGATGATGCGAAGAAATTATACAGCGGTTTCAATCTTTGTGATCCAAAGACATCTGTGTCGATGACCATCAATGGGCCCGCTCCGATGTTGTTGGGATATTTCATGAATGCGGCTATCGATCAGCAGTGTGAACTTTATATTAAGAAGAATGGGCTTGAAGCCGATGTTAAAAAACAAATTGCTGAACTGTATTGCCTCACCCCGACCCTCTCCAAAGGAGAGGGAGGTGTCCAACCCTCTTATCAAGGTCCTCTGCCAAAGGGAAATAATGGATTAGGATTGATGTTACTTGGTTTGACTGGCGATCAAGTTTTACCAAAAGATGTTTATGAAAAGATAAAAGCTGAAACGTTGTCGCAAGTGCGCGGCACTGTTCAGGCCGATATTTTAAAAGAAGATCAGGCACAAAACACTTGTATTTTCTCAACGGAGTTTGCCTTGCGCATGATGGGCGATGTGCAGCAATATTTTATAGATAAAAGTATTCGCAATTTTTATTCAGTTTCTATTTCGGGTTATCACATTGCCGAAGCAGGCGCAAATCCTATTAGCCAGTTGGCCTTTACGCTCTCCAATGGTTTCACGTTCGTGGAATACTATTTGAGTCGCGGGATGGACATCAATGAGTTTGCTCCTAACCTATCGTTCTTCTTTAGCAATGGCATTGATCCCGAGTATGCGGTAATTGGTCGCGTGGCGCGAAGGATCTGGGCGAAGGCCATGAAGAATAAATATGGCGCAAACTCAAGAAGTCAGATGTTGAAGTATCACATCCAGACTTCAGGCAGATCACTGCACGCTCAAGAGATTGACTTCAATGACATTCGCACAACATTGCAGGCGCTGTATGCGATTTATGATAATTGTAATTCACTGCATACGAACGCTTATGATGAAGCGATTACCACACCAACAGAAGAATCGGTAAGAAGAGCGATGGCGATTCAACTCATTATTAACAAAGAGTTGGGTTTGGCTAAGAATGAAAATCCGACACAGGGTTCTTTCATTATAGAAGAGTTGACAGATTTGGTTGAAGAAGCGGTGCTCGTTGAGTTTGATCGCATCACCGAACGCGGTGGTGTGTTGGGTGCGATGGAAACCATGTATCAGCGAGGTAAGATCCAGGAAGAAAGTTTATACTACGAAACCTTAAAGCACACGGGCGAATATCCCATCATCGGTGTGAATACTTTCTTAAGCTCAAAGGGCTCCCCTACTATTCTTCCTCAGGAAGTTATTCGCGCTACCATTGAGGAGAAGGAGTATCAGATTACCATGCTAAAAAGGCTTCATGAATTCCAGGGCAAGAAAGCGCAGGAAAGTCTGGAGCATGTGCAGGATGCAGCCGTCAAAAACAAAAATATCTTCAATGAATTGATGGAGGCTTGCAAAGTGTGTTCACTCGGACAAATAACTAAAGCGTTGTTTGAAGTGGGTGGGCAGTATAGGAGGAATATGTAAATCTCTTAAAAAGCGATAAAACGAAAGGAATCCCACCAAATGGCGGGATTCCTTTCGTTTACAAGTTAAATCAAAGATTACTTAATCACTTTAGTATTTCCTGTTTTGTCAGTAACCTCGAAAGTAGGAGTTCCTGATACCTGCTTAAGGTTATACACTAGACCAAAGTTTCCGGTGATCGTCATATTCTCATCGTGCACCTGATTGCCAGCACCATCATAGATTCTTACGTTAATCTGTTCAGAGCCATTATTGGCAATCGCCAGAAGGTATTTACCTTCTTTTGCAATCTTCGTTACGTGAACACTTTTCACTGAAGTCTCATTGTGATAGTTCACGTTCTGAATTTGCTTACCGCTTTCGTCAGCAATCTCAATCCTGTACTCACCCGGCTCCATTCCTTCAAAGTTGAGCGGACGCATAAATCCATTAACACTTCTAAGAACTTCAGCAAAAACCTCTTGCCCTTTGGCATTGAATATCTTGATGCTCACTTTCCTGGCTTTACTGCCTTCATAAATTACTTTGAAGACACCTGATTTCTGGCTTACGACTACAACCTTAGGATTTCCTGGTTCATTGGCCAACGCTAGTACCGATACAAACATCGTTACTAAAATACTCAACACTACATTCTTCGTTTTCATAATTTTTATCGTTTTGTTTCAATGCAAGTATACGGTAACCATTGACCCATGGAGGCTTTGCTGTAAGGAAACCGTATTATTCAACTGAAAAATCGTTTGCGGAACTTCGAAGTGAAATTTGAATTCATATAGGAGGTGCTTCCGATAGAACAGCTAGTTTATACCGAAATAAATCTTAAAATAATTTCTACAACGATTGCACTTTGAAATAAAAAAAGACATTGCACAGGCAATGTCTATTTTGAATAATAAAAGGAAATCTTTCTGCTAGAATGAAATTGTCTTAACAGTTCCGGTCTTGTCTGCCACTTCAAAAGTAACTGTACCTGTCACATTGGATAGGTCATAGACCTGTCCGAATGAATTGTATATTTTATTGCTCTCATCATGAATCAATTTACCCTCAGCATTGTAAATCTTCAATGAAAATCTTTCCTCACCTTTTCCGGCTATGGTGAGTAAGTATTTGTCTGTGTCATTCAATTTCAGCACATTAACAAGTCTTGTCATCTTACCTGCCTGATAATTCACTTTTTCGATTTGTTCGCCAGTAATATCCCTAACACGAATAGTATAATCACCTTCAGCCAGTCCTGCAAAATTGTATGGTCTTGAAAAGCCCTCTGTCTTTCGCAGGGTTTCCGAGAAGACAAGCTGATCCTTAGCATCATAGATGCCAACACTTACATTGGTTGCCAGGGCTGGCTTGTAGATCAACTGATAGGTACTCGAACCCTCCTTATTTAATACCGCAACTCCTGAGACAGAAGGATCATTGATCCCACCCGCGAACATTACCGTGCTAAAGAGCACACCCGCTACTATTAATAAATTCTTTTTCATTGTATTGTTTTTTGCCTGTAAGACGGTAACCCTACTTGAAAGGTTACAAAGAAACTGTTAAGCTGTTGTTAACTGGCGTTAAACTGTTGAGAAACGCAATTGAATTGGAACTTTCGTATTTAATTCAAATGAAAAACATCCTTCGCTTTATCAGCCTCATTTAGTAGAAGTGTTTGGAATTTAAGGCGGGTCATTAGAAATAATTCTTTCTTATCATCATCAAGGTGGACAAACTTCAAACGATCATCGAAATCGAGACCTAATTCGTTTGCAATTTGAAAGGCAGAAAATTCTTTCTTTGGATTAGTAATTTTAAGTAACCCAAGATATGCTACATACGTAGACACAAGTTTCTTGCTGACCATTAGGTTTTGATCCACATCCCAAAAGGAAACCTCACCCCCAGGGTAAAGTTTGTCCTTGTAAGTGCGGTATAAAGTATCCATGCTAAAAAGGTCGAGGCATCTCACAATAATGTCAGATTCACCTCCTGGATAACGCTTAATTACGCTTTCTAATTTTACAAGAGACCCCAGTTTCTCGGTATTGGACGTATGATTAAAATAAATACCGAAAGTCATATCCTTTGTTTCAGCCTCTTCTAACAACTGTTGATAGCGGGGTTCAAATATGTGTAAAGGAACCAGCTCTCCCGGCAAGGGAAAGATGGAAAGTGGAAACATCGGTATTCTCATCAAATCAGACATACGTTCTAAACACGGAAGTTACAAGAAAGTTATATTATGAATAGCTAATTAAGTAGTGAGGCTTCGGCCCAAACCGGTCGGTTAGTACTTTTTCTCCAGGCAAAAAAGCAAGGTTAATAATAAATGAAAAGCCAGCTACTTCTCCATGTAGCCTTTTGATCATGGTGCCAGCCGCAGCTGCGGTGCCACCTGTCGCCAGCAAATCGTCATGGATTAACACCCTTGCTCCTGACTTGAGTGCATCCTCGTGCATTTCAATAGAAGCAGCGCCATACTCTAATGCATAGTCCTCGTGAATCTTTTTATAAGGAAGTTTGCCTGATTTGCGAATGGGTACAAAGGGAATATTCAACTCTTGGGCGATGAGCATCCCGAAAATAAAGCCTCTGGCCTCCACAGCCGCAACTACTTCGATGTGTTCTTTTTTAAAATGATCTGCAATGGCCTGAACTACCTGCCTGCGAACAGGAGGATTGGCCAATAATGGAGTGATGTCCTTGAAGATAATACCCGGTTTGGGGAAGTCCACAACATCGCGAAGTAAAGATTTTAACGTTTGTTCTAATTGCATGAGGCAAAATAGTTAATTTCAGGTTGAATAAATTCTACTACAAATGAAAAATATCACAAGAATGCTCTCCGATGAGGTCTACGAGGGAACCAATGAAAATGGGAACAAGGTTCTGATTGACATGCGAAAAGTAGAGGAACGGAAAGGACAATCCCCTACTGAGCTTCTCCTTTCTGCTTTGGCAGGATGCGCTGGTGTCGACATCATTGTTATGCTAAAGAAAAGGAAGAAAACCATAAAAGAGTTTGTGATTGAAACAGAGGGCAACCGAAAGCAGGAAGCACCGAAGTATTTTACAGATATTCACTGCAACTACATTATTACCTCTCCGGATGTAAATGAAGATGAGCTACATAAGGCAGCCCAACTTACATTAGAGAAGTACTGTTCAGTCGCGTCAAGTCTAAAATCAAAGATTACCTTTTCAGTTCAAGTACTCAATGGTTAAGAAGTGATTAGGAATTGACGAGTTTCCCTTGCAAGATGACCTTGTCGATCAAATTAGATCCAAAACTATAAGGAATAAAAGCAAGGGAATGAATAGGCTGAGTAATAAATACGTTCGCCACCTTCCCCTTTGTAATACTCCCGTGTGTGTCTAACAGACCCAATGTGTAAGCCGAATTGATCGTACAGGCATTGATCGCTTCTTCAGGAGCCATCTTCATTTTAATACACGCCAAGGCTACCATCAAAGACATGTTTCCTGAAGGTGCACTCCCGGGATTATAGTCAGAAGCAATGGCCAGAGGAAGGCCCTCATTCATCATCTGTCGTGCGGGTGGAAAAGGAAGATCTAAAAAGAAGGCGGCACCAGGCAATGCCGTTGGCATTGTATTCGTTCCTTTCAATAGTTCAATTTCCACCTGACCTATATTTTCAAGATGGTCAACGCTAATCGCCCCGGTCTTCACTCCCACTTGAACTCCACCCGAACGGTGAAGTTGATTGGCGTGAATTCGAGGGATCATGCCAAACTCTTTGCCTCGCTCAACTACCTGTTCTGTTTCCTCTGGCGAGAAAAAACCTTGTTCACAAAATACATCAATGTAATCCGCCAACTTCTCTTCGGCCACAGCAGGAATCATTTTCTCAAGAATCAACTTCAGATAATCTTGCTTAGAGTGCTCCTTCGGAACAGCATGAGCGCCAAGAAAAGTAGTCTTTACCGTCAGCGGAGTCTCACGGCCAATGCGTCTCGCTACGCGCAACATTTTAAGTTCATCCTCTACCGTAAGACCATAGCCGCTTTTTATTTCCACAGCCCCGGTACCTGTCTGAATAATTTCATGAGCTCTTTTAATTGAATATAAAAAAAGATCTTCTTCTGAAGTCGCTTGAAGTCTGCGTGCTGAATTGAGAATACCACCACCTTTGGCTGCAATCTCTTCATAGGTTGCACCTTTGATCTTCATCACAAATTCCTCTTCTCTACTTGCCGCAAAAACGAGGTGCGTGTGAGAATCTACAAAGCTAGGTAAAACAAAACGACCTTGTGCATCAATGGTATGTGCTGCGGTAATCTGCTCAGGCAAATCTTCCATCGATCCGTAATCTTGAATTACTCCTTTGTGAATAGATAAATAGGCATTTGAAATGATCGGCAGCTCTGCCATCGCTTTTCCTGCCAAAAAACTAAAAGTAGATGCTCTAACTTGAGCAAGGCCTTTAATATTAAGGATTAAAATATCGATCAGTTCCATAAATTCAATGATCTAAATAAAAAAAGGTTCCAAAGAACCCTAAAATTATCAATAAATTCCTCCTCAACTTATTTAGCAAAGGACTCAACCTTATAATCTAAGTTAGTACCAAAAATAGGGAAAGAGATTTTTAACATCGCAAAAAAGGAACGACCCTGGAGGCTTGGTCTGTACCCAAACTCTCCGCCATACGCCCATCCAAGCTGTCGATTGAACTTACCATCGATACCTGCTCTAAATCCAAACGGCTGGGTCTTCAATGCTTTAGCAGAATATTCCTCATTTTGGTAGACTATTGGATCTAGATTTAATGCTGGTGCATATTGAATATCAAAGAATAAGGTGAGCATTCCATCGTCAATGCTTTCCTCATACTTATCAAAGCTAACTGCAATATTTCTAATCCAGGCAATAGAACCTCCCACATATAATCCAGTTGAATAAATATTTCCGTAAACATTAAAATCTTGTGTCTGTCCATTTGCATCAACATAATTAAGCGGAAGCCCAACTCCTTCAGAAGTCGTCAGGTTGGCATTTGTCAATCCTTGTTCTTTCATCGCCCGTGATAAATCGGTTGTGCTGTTCCATATGATAGCACCTAATCTTGCTCCATAGATCTTTCTTACTTTGCACGGAACCACTGCTTGCAAAGGAACTCGAGATGCCCACACATTTCCTTTATAGGAACTTTTATAAAGGACCATTTTTGTTTTTCCGGTTTCCTCAAAATCTTTGACGTGATACGTACCTCCAAATTCATAATAATTAAATACCTCCGGCTTGGTTGTAATTCCAGGTGCGTTGTTTCGACTGGCTAAGTCTCTGGTGAAATCATAAAAACTACTGCTATAGGTTTTGCGAAAATGAGCCTTAAAGTCCATTTTATTTTTATAATAGTAACTAGCCTCAACGCCAAATCCAGCATTAACATTTGTGGCAAAAACTTCACCATACAACGGCTGAAATCCAATGAAAAGTTTGTTAACCAAATAGGGTTCATCATACAACTCTTCAAATGTGACGGCATTATTCTCATCCTTGCGTTCTCCCTGACCGAACGCAGAGCTAATCAAAATTGTGAGAATGCAACTCAATAGTATCTTAACCTTCATATCGTATCGTCTTCCAAGCATTAAAGGTAACTAAAAACCCAATATCAATTAACTCCTTATCAGGAGTCTCCCGTATTTATAAAACTAGTTAATAACCGTCATCATGGCATTACCGTGTAAGTATTTCGGAAAATATGGATATTTTCAGACTCTTGACAAAGCTAAATACCTACCGTCTATCGGTTACCACCAACTGACCCTCCTGAAACTGAATAAATGGAACCAGCTGATTGTCTCTGGATTTGGTATAGTTATACCCTTCAAAAAGAAAGCCTGGAACTATACCCGCACCAGAAAGGCCTTGCTGAAAGTAGACTCCATACTGGTGGAGTGCCCTACCTGCGAAGATCATAAATTCATATCCTATCTTGGCGTAGTTGTCATAGGTAGAAGGAAATGAGCCGTGCTTCACTATGTACCTTCTTCTAAATTCAATAAAGCCAGGATTCAAAGAAGATGAAAAGGTTGGCGCTGCGAGACAAATTCCTAGTCGCTCATAAATACCTAAGTCGATGGAAGTATCCTTTAGCCAACTTTCATTTCCAATGATTCGAATAGAATCGCCCCTGGTTTCTACACTGCTAATAACTTTAGAATAGATTAATGGGTTATCGGAGGCAACAAAAATACTTCCAATGCTATCAACTTTTAGTTTGAACTGGATTGGGTTTCTAAATTCATCAAACTCGGTTGGGGAAGCCAATGTGGAGATAATTCTTCCCATGGTCTCTTTATGAACCTCTTCTGCATAAACAACATTTACACCCGAAGCAATGGCTTGTTTAATAAAATTAAAGGCCATTACCGAATCCTTGACACTCTCCCCGTAATAGACCATACAGGTTTTCCTCCTCACATTCTCAGCAACCCAGTCGGCTGATTTGGTTCCTAGTGTTTCATGGCTAGGCTGACTAAGCAAAGCAAAAGGATTTTGCCCCAAGAAATCGGAATTATTTGATACTGGATTAATAACGTTAATTTTATTATTCATTGAGAACTCCTGCACTGGCATTACTTCCTCCTGAAATAGGGGCCCTACTATTAAATCAGTTGCTTTGAGTTCGTCACTTTCAAGAAGTTTCTTGAGAGTTTCGGAATTACGTTCAGTGTCGTAGGCAAGTATATCTATATGAATTCCTTCTCCCGCCAAGGTATCCTTTGCTAATTTTATGCCTTCATACAGGTCAAGTACAAATTGATTTTTCTTTTTGACCGGAGAAGGATCTAAGGTTGACGATAAGAAGGGAAACAACAACGAGACTGTATAACGATCCTTTGTTTTTGAAACGGGAGTATCATTGGAGGCAAACTCTTCCTTCGAAAAACCAAATTTTGCACAGATTGCATCCATTAAATTCACATCCTGCTCTAGGTGCGGTTGGCGTGCTATCGCCATTGCCACTGTGTGGGCTACATCTATATCCTCCGGATATTCCTCATGAAGCATCCTAAGGGTTTCAACATCTTCAATCTGTGGCAGATAGTTTCTCTTCATCGCTTGCACATCATTGCGGAATGATTCCTGTTGAATATCCCTAAGAATCAGCAATGCTTGAAAATACTCTCGTTGATCAAAATAGATTTTACTTAAAAAATAATTAACCTCCTCCAACTGATCCCAAGAAGGATATAATTTCTTCATCTGAAGAAACATGTCTTTGGCCACTGAGAAAAAGCCCATCCGATAAGCACTTAGTGCGTAATAATAGGAGGCGTATTCCGGAGATGGATTTTTGGAGTCATATACAACCAATGGCTTAAAGGTATCCATCGACTTTGCATAATCTCCTTTAGCAAACAGTTCCTTGGCCTTTTTATATTGGTTTTTAAAATCCTGAGCACATAAAAGTACTGGAATAATAAAAATCAGCAATACTAGGTAAAGTCTTTTTTTCAATTGCCTCTTAGCTTAAATCTGATACTCCTCAACAGTGTTAGTTATACTCTTTATTCCCATTCAATGGTTGCCGGTGGTTTGGAACTAATATCATAAACAACTCTATTTACTCCTTTTACTTTATTAATTATTTCTGAAGAGACTTCGCTCAAAAATTCATAGGGCAGGTGAGACCAATCTGCCGTCATTCCATCAACACTCACCACCGCACGCAAGGCCACCACTCGCTCATAAGTGCGTTCATCTCCCATAACACCTACCGACTGAATCGGCAACAACATAGCACCCGCTTGCCATACTTTATCATAAAGGAAATGACTTCGCAGCCCCTGAATGAAGATATGATCCACCTCCTGCAATATCCGTACCTTTTCCGCAGTGATGTCACCCAGAATCCTTATCCCAAGACCCGGCCCTGGAAAAGGATGCCTTCCCAGAATAGCCGGATCAATTCCCAATGTCTTTCCAACTAATCGCACTTCATCTTTAAAAAGTGTCTTCAGTGGCTCCACCACTTTCAGTTTCATCGTTTCAGGCAATCCACCAACATTGTGGTGAGATTTTATCGTTGCCGATGGTCCCTTTACCGAAACTGATTCGATCACATCGGGATAAATCGTACCCTGCCCCAACCAACTTACTTCGGTGATCTTATGTGACTCTTCATCAAATACATCGATAAAGGTTTTGCCAATTGCTTTCCTTTTTGCTTCAGGTTCCGTCAAATTATTTAATGCAGAATAAAATTTTTCCTTAGCATCAACTCCTTTTATATTCAATCCCATTCCTTTGTAGGAGGTCAACACTTGCTCAAACTCATTTTTGCGCAGCAATCCATTATCTACAAAAATGCAATACAAATTTTTTCCAACGGCCTGGTGGATTAGGATAGCGGCAACGGTAGAATCTACTCCACCCGATAACGCCATAACGACTTTATCATCGCCAAGATTCTTCTTTAGCTCAGCGATCGTTGCTTCCACAAACTGATCGGGTGTCCAATCCTGTGCGCAATCACATATGTGAACGACAAAATTCCGAAGTAGATTTTTTCCTTCCAAGGTGTGCGTTACTTCCGGATGAAATTGGATGCCATACAGCTTCTCACCTTTTAGTTTAAATGCGGCAATTTTAACAGATGATGTGCTTGCGATTACTTCGAATTTTTCGGGAATAGAACTGATGGTATCAGCATGTGACATCCACACTTGAGAGTCAATGGAAATTTCCTTTAACAACTCATTGTGGTGATCTACGGTAGTGAGTTTTGCTCTTCCGTATTCTCGCATCTGTGATGGAAGTACAGTGCCACCACTTTTATGCGCAATAAGTTGGGCACCATAGCAAACGCCCAACACGGGAATTTTTCCGAAAAGATTTAAATCAACATCGGGGAAACCTAGGTCTCTGACAGAACTGGGACTGCCCGACAGAATGATTCCTTTAATACCGGGGGTAATCTTAGGAACTTTGTTGAATGGATGGATTTCGCAATACACATTGAGTTCACGAACCCTGCGGGCGATCAATTGTGTGAACTGGGAACCGAAATCAAGGATTAGAATCTGCTCTGACATGTGCAAAAATAATCGGATTTTCCAGTCTAATCATCCATGCTGTAACAATATTGCTCTAAATAGCCACTAGCGTCATCCTCTCCATTATAAAAGGCCTTGGCCAAATAACTACAGCCTTGCTCAACTTTCTTCAATTCTACCAAGGCCACGCCTTTGTAGAAAAGGGCAGAAGTGTTTCTGGGCTCCAGGCGCAAGGCCAGGTTCAAATATTTAATTCCCAACTCATACTGCTCTTCCTGCAGGCAAAATGATCCGGCATATAAATACGATGGCATATAAGAGGCATCCATCTCTATCGATCGGTTGATGCTGAACAAGGCACTATCCAAATCGCCCAGATTGTAATAGGCTACACCAAGGTATACCTCCGTTTCAGAATCATCCTTCAGAGATTTTGCAATGTCAAGATCTTCCTTAGCCTTCTTGAATTCTTGCTTCTGAAGATAAATCGCAGCTCGCATCCGTAACAAATCTGGATTGCCGGGCTGCTGGTCAAGCACTTCATTGAGATCAATCAATTGACGCTTCTCGTCCCCGAGTTCTTTATACACAAATGCGCGAAGCAATTTAGCACGGTACATATCGGGGAAAGCCGGAATAAAAACATCGAGGTCTTCAAGGGCTTTTTCAAAATTTCCCAGACTATAGTAACAAACCGCCCTCTTATAAACGGAGGGATATGCCTCCTTATCATTGAGTTTGGTGGTCTCAATTATTTTAGTGTATAAGGTGGAGGCTTCTTCGAATTCCTGACGATTAAATAGGGTGTCCGCTTCTGTTTCCCAAGCTTTCCATTTTTGATCTTGCGCACAAACAATAGAGCTGACAACTACAAAGAAAAATAATATGCCTCTCTTACCTTTCATTATACTGATTAGCCGAATGATTAGCTTCCGATCGCTTTGTTTCTATCTCGCTTACGATCGTTCTCGTTCAAGTATATTTTCCGTAGCCGGATTGACTTCGGTGTCACTTCCACATATTCATCGGATTGGATGTACTCCAAGGCTTCTTCCAATGAAAATCGAACGGCAGGAGATATTTTCATTTTCTCATCCGAGCCTGAAGCCCGCATGTTGGTAAGCTTCTTGGTCTTGGTCACGTTGATTACCAGATCACCTCCACGGCTATGTTCTCCAATTACCTGGCCTTCGTAAATAGGATCACTTGGATCGATGAAAAACTTACCTCTATCCTGAAGATTGTGTAAGCTATAAGGAATGGCTTCGCCTTGCTCCATGCTGATAAGCGATCCGTTTATCCTTCCGGGAATGTCTCCCTTGTAGGGTTGATATTCTTTAAATCGGTGAGTTACTACTGCTTCACCGGCAGTAACGTTCATCAGATAACTTCTTAATCCGATTATTCCACGAGCAGGCATCATAAACTTCAAGATCATCCGGTCTCCCTTAGGATCCATATTGGTCATCTCCCCTCTTCTCATGGAGACAGTTTCAATTGCCTTTCCCGCAACATTCTCCGGTAAGTCAATTGTTAATTCTTCAATCGGTTCACATTTGACTCCATCAATTTCCTTAAAAATCACCTGAGGCTGACCAATCTGAAGTTCATACCCTTCTCTACGCATAGTTTCAATCAGCACAGACAAATGCAATACACCACGACCAAATACAATGAAACTATCCGCAGACCCGGTTTGTCCAAGACGCATGGCCAAGTTCTTTTCCAACTCTTTATCCAGTCTATCCTTGATGTGGCGTGAGGTAACATACTTACCTTCTTTAGCGTAGAAAGGTGAATTGTTAATAGTGAAAAGCATACTCATGGTAGGCTCATCAATAGCAATGGATTTAAGAGCTTCAGGTTTTTCTATATCAGAGACCGTATCTCCAATTTCGAAACCTTCGATTCCCACAATCGCACAGATTTCTCCGGCTTTAACTTCCTCCATTTTCTTCTTCTCAAAACCTTCAAAGACATACACTTCTTTGATCTTGGTTTTGACAACTCCACCTCCATCACGTTTTACCAAGGCAATCGGCTGCCCTGCTTTAACAGTGCCGCGTTGTATTCTGCCAATCGCTACACGACCGATATAAGAAGAGTATTCTAATGATGTAATGAGCAACTGGGTTGGGCCTACTTCAATTTTAGGTGCAGGGATATGTTCTATTACACCCTCTAATAATGCAGTAATATCAGTAGTTGGCGTTTTCCAGTCGGCACTCATCCAGCCTTGCTTTGCCGAGCCATAAAAGGTTGGGAAGTTAAGCTGATCTTCCGTTGCATCGAGTGAAAACATTAAGTCAAATACAGACTCATGTACCTCATCAGGTGTGCAATTTTTTTTATCTACTTTGTTAATTACAACAATGGGCTTCAATCCCAATTGCAAAGCTTTTTGTAATACAAACCGAGTCTGTGGCATTGGTCCTTCGAAGGCATCTACCAACAAAAGGCAGCCATCTGCCATGTTGAGAACACGCTCCACTTCCCCTCCAAAATCACTGTGACCGGGGGTATCAATAACATTAATTTTATAGTCTTTATAGCGCACAGATACGTTCTTTGCCAAAATGGTAATTCCCCTCTCCCTTTCCAGGTCGTTACTATCCATGATCAACTCCCCTGGGTGCTCATGATCCTTGAAAAGGTGCCCTGCGTGTAAAAGCTTGTCTACCAGCGTAGTTTTGCCGTGGTCAACGTGTGCGATGATCGCGATATTCCTGATTTTTTGAACGTCCATAACCCTTATCCTTATCCTCGATTTAATTTAAGGCCGCAAAGATAAGATTTTAAGTCAAGAGTCCATGTGCCCTCTGCACACCTAATTCTTAAACCGCAAGAAAGTACCCATCGGCAAATCCCTGCCATTCTTTGAGGAGAGGAAAAATTCACCGTATTCAGGGTCTTTAATTTCGAAGTGTGTTTTGGCAACATTCAGTCCAACGATCGCAGAAAGCCCTACCGCATACAT
>JANNRV010000085.1:0-7738 GCA_031401775.1 Bacteroidia bacterium
CTCTTTACGCATCTTTTTAATTCGTTGATAGGGAGGTATATTTGCCATCCGGTAAAAATCGGTGAAGAAAAAAATATGAGACTCGGGCAATTGGCAAGAAAATTAGCATTACGGCCGGCTGAAATTGTAGGATTTCTTTCAAAGAACAGTATCCAAATTGAAGATGGATCAAATACCAGAATTGAAGATGATCATGTCTCCCTGATCATGAACCGATTTGCTCCCGACCGAATGGCTGAGATGACCGCTGAGCTTGCTGCTGAAAAAAATACTTCTGTCGCAGAAGTAATTGCCATCCCTGAATCAGTAAATGAAGAAGTTAAGGTAGAGGGGATTCAGTCTATAGTTGCCGATATCCCTTTCGCCAATCCAGAGCCCGTTATAGAGTTAATCAAAGCACCCAAAGTTGAATTATCCGGATTGAAGGTATTAGGTAAAATTGAACTTCCGGAGCCTAAAAAGAAAGAGCCTCAGTCGGTAGAATTTGTAGCAACTGAAGATAATGCAGCCCCACTTGAAGAACAGAAGAACCCCGAAGCAAAAAGACCGGTTACTCCTAGAAGAGAAAGGAGTGAACAAAGACCTTTAAAAAATCCAATCGCCTTGCAACGCGAACGCGAAGCAATGGAAACAGAAAAGAAAAGACGTGCCAATGCAGAGCGCGAAAAAGAAAAACGTACTCAAAACTACCTGAAGAAGGTAAAAGCACCCACTCCCACTAAGGCATTAAGAATTATGAATGACCGGGTGGAGGAGATTGTGGAAGAGAAAGTAGAGGCACCTAAAACCTGGCTGGGAAAATTCATGCGGTGGATGAATACTTAGATTCATATTAATTCAATCTTTCTCAATGCAAACAATGGAATGCCCTTCGTGCGCGATGGACATAGATGAAAAAAGTAAAGCGTGCCCTATTTGTGGTTATGAGTTTACCGGTTATAGTGCTACCGTTAGGTGGACAGCGTTATTGTTGATCATGGCAATTCTATTGTCTTTGCTATTCTATTTGTTCAGATAGCAATTTTAGTAATGCGGTATGTCTTAGTTGACTTTGATCAACTCGACCTCAAAAATCAATGTTGAGTGCGGTGGTATCTGCCCGCCCGCCCCACGTTCTCCGTAAGCCAGGTCGGAAGGAATAACAAGCATCCATTTGTCACCCTCGTGCATGAGTTGCAAAGCTTCTGTCCATCCTGCAATAACTTGGGTTACGCCAAAATTTGCTGGCTGTCCGCGTTCAACAGAACTATCGAACACCGTACCGTTAATTAATTTACCGGTGTAATGAACTGTCACATTATTGGCAGATGTCGGCATTTTGCCGGTACCTTTTGTGAGCACTTTATATTGCAGTCCGCTGGAAGTTACCATAACTCCTTCTTTGGATTTATTATCATTCAAAAACTTAACTCCTTCTTCTTTCATTTTAGCTGTTTTTTTCTCCATAGCCTTCGTCATATAGGGTTGCACTATCGCCATTGCCTCTTGTTCCGATACTTTTAAGGGACGGCCCAGCAAAGCATCTTTTATGCCGCTGTTTAGTGATTCAAGATCAAGTGAATCTCCACCCTGAGTTTTTAGATTTGAAGCCATGAGAACACCCAAGCCATAGCTCACTTTTTTGTGCTCTGAGTCAATTAGAATCTCTTTCGGTTTTTTCATTTCCTCAATTGTTGCTTTCAATTGATTTACTTCTGCCTGCAACTCCTTTTTAGACTGTGCTAAAAGTGATGAATTTATTAATAAGACAGAACAAAGAATGAAATGTTTCATTGAATGATTTTGGTAAGATTAGATGCAAAGAAAAGAAAAAGTTATTGCAATTACCCTATTCGAAAAATACCATCATCTTTTTTCGTTCTTAGCAAAGTCCTAAAAAGATACTACATAGTTTGCTCTTCTATGATTTCTTTCTTGTAAAGATGTTTCTGCTAAACTCCCTCCAGCTTCCATCCTTTTTCTGAATGAAGTCCACAACTTCTACAGTATCATTATCTGCAAAACGATAAAGGGTCTTACCCAATTTTTTGCCAGCGACACCCCATTGTGAACTTAGAATTGTTTCATCGTCCACTGCGGTGATCGGATGCAATTCTCCCTGTGAATCTGCCCAGGTAGCTGAATAGTGATGAATTGAATCTTGCTTGTAAAGCCCTGTTCCCTCGAATACCTGATCTCCGTTTTTTGGAGTATGCATGACAATCTTATAATTGATCTGCATGAAAGCATTTTGCAAGGTGGGTTGCCAGATCATAGTAATATCAGCAGGACTGCCAAATGAAGTTCCAGTGGATTGCCATTGACCTTCTAATCGAGTAAGGATTGACGGTGTGTTAGTAAGGGATTGTGAGCATGCAGAAAAAATTACTAATGCTACCAATCCTATTGATAATAATAGTGTCTTACCCACGTTCAGATAGTTCATGTCATAGTGATTTGAATAAAATTACTGGAAATTATTTATAAAGTTCAGTTAGTGCAGCTATCATGAATTTAAAATCAAAGATCGAGATACCTCAAAATGGGTGATTAAGTAAGTTTAGTTAACTATGTATTCAACTTTAGTAAGCTATCTTGGTATATTATTAGGAATAAGGATGCGCGACTTCAAAAAGTATTACCTGATTTCAGCAACACCTGATGAATTATTCCTCGCCTTAACTAACCCGGCCACGTTGCAGTTATGGACGGGAGAATCTGCAGAGATGTCAACAGAACCAGGCTCAGAGTTTTCCCTTTGGGAGGGCAGTATTGTAGGCAAAAACCTTGAATTCGAACCCGGAAAGAAGATAGTACAGCAATGGTATTTTGGCAATCAGGAGGAAGAATCTATCGTTTCGATTGTATTGCATTCTCACAAACAGGGTACTTCTGTTGAGCTCCGTCATACAAATATTCCTGATGAAGCGTATGAGGATATTGTAGAAGGGTGGAACGAAGCCTATTTTAGATCTCTTCAGGATTTCTATGAATAATGATTAGGAGACTTTAAGTATAGCTTTAACTCTTTTAGCTCGGTTGGCAAGGGCCGTTATACATTTTCTGCAATCTTGTCATAAATATTACCTCACTGTTGTATTTGAGTGAATTGCAGTCTTATCACTTGAACCACAAGGCTTTATTTTCCGTTATTTGTATTGTCAACCACTACGACAAATGAAACATTCACCGAAACTGGCTATCCTACAAAGCCTGGATGCGATGGATCAAACGCAGATGAATGAAGTTCTTTCCTACATCAAAGGAATCCTTCATCCGAAGCGCCCCAGCGACCACCAGAGTTTTAAGCGTGAAGCCCTGAAGGAAATCCGACAGGCCTTGCGTAAGGATAAAAGTAAAGGCTTCCAACTTACTGCTTAAGTTATCCCTGCTTAAGCTCAACGGGTGTTTTTTAGCACTTGGCAGAACACTCACCCCCAAAAAATCTAAGATTACTTTTATGTTACCGAATGATGACAGAATCATTCGCGGGCATCTCTAAAAACCCAAGTGAATTGTCAGACTGAGCTTGTCGAAGTCGACTTAAAATAATTTTTCATATGAAAATGTTTCGACAGGCTCAACATGACAAGGTTTTTAGAGGTACCCTCAATTGTATTTGACGTAATGTTCCCACTTTTCAATTACTTCCACAAAATCATTGGGGAGTTCTGAATCAAAACGGAGGGCCTCTTTTGTGATGGGGTGAATGAACCCCAATGTTTTCGCATGCAGTGCCTGCCGAGGTATTATTTTAAAACAGTTTTCTACAAACTGTTTGTACTTGGAGAACATTGTTCCTTTTACGACCACACTACCACCATACATAGCATCGTTAAAAAGTGGATGTCCCAAGTGCTTCATGTGTGCACGGATCTGATGCGTACGGCCCGTTTCAAGCTTGCATTCAATCAAAGAGATATACCGCAATGGCTTAAGCAGTTTATAGTGAGTAACAGCCTTACGGCCCATATCTCCTTTAGGAAAAGCTACTGTCAGTCTTCTGTCTTTAGGGCTTCTGCCTACATTAATATCAATTGTGCCTTCAGGAGGATTGGGCTCACCCCAGGCCAAAGCCCAATAGGTACGCTCAATAGTATGGTCAAAAAACTGTTTTGCTAATTTGGTGAGTGCGACTTCTGTCTTCGCAATAACTAATAATCCTGAAGTGTCTTTGTCGATTCGATGTACAAGGCCAGGTCTGCCTTCATTGCCCGGTAGTTGAGGAAGTAGTTGGAAGTGATAGGCTAACGCATTGACGAGTGTGCCACTCCAATTTTGATACGCAGGATGAACCACCATACCTGCCGGCTTATTAATGATAAGAAGGTACTCGTCCTCAAAAACAATATTGAGGGAGATATTCTCCGGTTTTACTTCTGTATCCCGTGGAGGTTCCGGTAAGGATATCGTGATGACGTCACTCGGTCTTATTTTATAATTAGGCTTGGTATCTAAATCATTAACCTTGACGAACCCTTCATGAATTCCATTCTGGATTTTAGTACGTGTTACATTCGGCAAACGATCCATTAAAAACTTGTCGATGCGAACCTGGCCTTGCTTTGCATCGGCTACAATCCGATGGTGCTCAAAAAGCTCATCATCCTGTTCTTGTTGATCTTCTATCTCCTCGTCTTTCACGCGGCAAAGGTAGGCAGAAGACGGGAGTAAGGAGCTATTTAATCAAGGTTTAAACTTTTTGTTCTACCGGGCTGTTAACTTATACATGATTTCAACTGCAGATATACGGACAAAAATATTGGAGATGGCTCAAGATGGCACAAAAGAAAAAGCCTTTCACCTTACTGAGGTTGCCCAGGAATTAAGTTCCGACAACTGGAGAAATTCAATAGTCCAAATAAAACTTGCGGCTGATACATTAGCGAAAGAAGGGAAAATAGTTTCCATCCAAAATGGAGATTCATGCGAAGTTCTAAGAATAGGAACGCCACTCTTGTAAGAGTGTAAAAACTATCGCTGCCCATTTCAGTAGCACATTTTTTCGCTAGGAAAATAACATTGAACTACTCATCTTAGGCGCATTAATTTTTATCCAATGCGATTTATCTGTTTCATTCTTTTTGCTTTAGCGGGATGCACCAAATCGAAAGATGCTCTATTCAAAAAAGGAGAACCTCTTGGTAAGGTTTCGAAAAAGCTCGAAGAAGCGTCAGGACTAGCTGCAAGCATCAACAATCCTGGGTATTTCTGGACTATCAATGACAGTGGAAATCCTCCTGAAGTTTTTTTGATTGATGATCATGCGAACATTACGTTAGTCTGTAAACTCTCCAAGGCCACCAATCGCGACTGGGAAGAAATACGTATTAGCTCAGAAAGTGGCAAAAACTATCTCTATGTAGCAGATATTGGAGATAATGGAGCAGCGTATGATTTAAAATTTATCTATCGTTTTGAAGAACCTGTATTGGCAAAAGCCAAAGAGGTAATCATTGAGCACATAGATACCCTTATTATCAAAATGCCGGATGGTAAGCGTGATACCGAATCGGTGATGATCGATCCGCTAACCCATGATCTCTACATTCTCTCTAAAAGGGAGGACTCCATCGGTTTATACCAAAACCGATATCCATTTTCAAAGGATACCCTAGTGCTTGATAAAGTACTTAAAATGCCATTTCACAATATTGTCTCAGGTGATATCTCCTCGGATGGCCGGGAGGTTCTCCTTAAGACCTATGATGAAATATTTTATTGGAAAAAATGGGGAGAAGAAAGTGTTTCTGAGCTACTGGCTAAAGAGCCTATAGAACTCCCTTACCAACGAGAAAAACAAGGAGAAGCTATTACCTGGGCACGGGATGGATCCGGTTTCTATACCCTCGGTGAAAGTTCGAAAGAAGAAAGGGCGCAATTAATGCTTTATAAAAGAAACTGAATGTTTTAGTCATCATTAAGAAGCACGATCCATTAAGTTAAGTACAAACTTTTTCAGTTCACCCTTCCGATCTGCTGAACCCTCAAGCAGCTCAAGAGAAGTTAATCCTTTCTGAAAATAACTATTGATTTTATTCGTGGTGATCTTTTCAATGTGAAGGTTGCCAAACAAGGCAGTAACCGCTTTTACTTTATTTCGTTTGTCAAACTTTTTAATCTCCAGCCACTTAGTGAGCTCAATTTTTTCTTTCCCTTTGGCTTTCTCCAATGCTTTGATGAGCAGGAATGTCTTTTTATTGGAAATGATATCACCGCCTACCTGTTTACCAAATTTCCTTTGATCACCATAGACGTCCAACAAATCATCCTTCAACTGAAAGCCAATTCCAATATTCACACCAAATTGATAAAGCGCCAATCGATCGGCTAAAGAAGCCCCGGCCAGGATAGCGCCAAGTTCTAAACTAAAACCAACCAGTACAGCCGTCTTTTGACGAATCATGTTGATGTATTGTGCCTCGGTTACTTTTTTTATGCTTTCAAACTCCATATCCCATTGCTGACCTTCGCATACTTCGGTGGCACATTCATTAAACTCAAGGAGCACATCTTTAAGCATGGGTCCCTCTAAATTCAAAAACAGGTCATATACTTTTACCTGCATCACGTCACCGGATAGAATGGCGGTGTTAACATTCCATTTTTCGTGAACGGTGGGATTGCCTCTGCGTAGAGGCGCATTGTCCATGATATCGTCATGCAAAAGCGTAAAGTTGTGAAAGGTTTCTACCGCAGTAGCGAAAGGGACAATACGTTTAACATCATCTTTATAAAGAGAATAGGAGAGAAGTGTGAGCAAAGGTCTTAGTCTTTTGCCGCCCAGCCCCATGATATACCGAAGAGGCTCGTAAAGCGATTTGGGTTGATGACCAAACTTTTGTTTCCGAATTTCGGATTCAATTAATTGTTTATATGTTTCAATCATTGTTCTATTCTGAAAATCACAAATCCACCAAATTCTGATTCAGACAGCTTACTCAAATACTAGATCAATCAAGCGCCTGTCCACATCTGTTTTCTTAATCCGGACGGTCACCTCATCTCCCAGTCGGTATATCTTTTTTCTTCTGCGACCAATGACGCGATAGTTTTTCTCATCATATTCGTAGAAGTCATCTTTCAGATCGGCAAGCCGCACCATGCCTTCACATTTAGTCTCAATAATTTCAATAAAAATACCAAAATCCATCACACCTGAAATAATTCCCTGAAAAGGTTTGTCTTCGGCCATGCTCATGAATTCTACTTGCTTGTATTTTATAGAAGCACGTTCTGCATCAGCGGCTCTCTTTTCACGTTCGGAGGAGTGAATACATTTTTCCTCATAGTCCTTTTTAGTAACAGAATTTCCCTGATCTAGATAGTGCTGCAGTAGGCGATGAACCATCATATCAGGATACCTGCGAATGGGGGAGGTAAAGTGAGTATAATGATCAAAGGCAAGTCCGAAGTGCCCTTTGGCTTCTGTTGTATATTTTGCTTTTGCCATGGTACGCACTGCCAATGACTGTAGTACATTTTGCTCGGGCTTTCCCTCAATCTCATCCAACAGTCGATTGAGTGATCGGGAAATGGAACTCTCCTCAACGTTGATCTTATGGCCAAATTGGGTAGCAAACGCTGCAAAGTCAGCTACTTTTACAGGGTTTGGAAAATCGTGTGTGCGATATACAAATGTATTTTTCTCACCTCCCTTTTTCAGTTTGTAAATATGTGTGGCCACAGATCGGTTTGCCAATAACATAAACTCTTCTATAAGTTTATGCGCATCCTTCCTGATTTTTGGTACAACGGC
>JANNRV010000086.1:0-19145 GCA_031401775.1 Bacteroidia bacterium
GGTAATCTCTGCCATGCTCTATAAATATGTACCCCGCTGATGCCCGGCACTTTTGATTATGTAAAACTTCACTTCATCGTTTTCTTATGGGGCTTCACTGCCATTCTGGGCATGCTTATTTCTATACCAGCAGTAGAAATGGTCTTCTTAAGAACGTTGATCGCCACCGCAGGTATGGGTTTTGTTATTTACTTCACAGCAGGTGTGTTTAAACTATCCCGTGCCGATTATCTAAAAGTTATTCTCACAGGTTTTATTGTTGCTGCACATTGGATTACTTTCTTTTATTCAGCAAGAATCGCCAATGTTTCAGTAAGTTTGGTTGGTTTTGCTACCGGTTCATTTTGGACCGCCATCCTGGAACCACTCTCCATCAGAAAAAAGATAAGCGTCATTGAAATCAGTTTGGGCATACTGGTGGTAGTTGGACTCTACATTATTTTCTCTTTTGACTTTCAGTACCATCTAGGCCTTACTTTTGGAGTTCTTTCAGGACTAAGTGGATCTGTTTTCTCTGTTATTAATTCTAAATTAGTAAAACGCATTCCAGCCATCACCATTACTTTCTACGAAATGCTGGGCGCCACATTGGCAACTGCCCTGTTCTTTCCGTTCTACAACGCATTTACCTCAACAGGTGGTGAGCTTCATCTCAATCCAACATTGCTTGACTGGTTTTATTTGGGAATCCTGGCGCTGGTATGTTCCGTGTATGCCTATACTGCGGTTATTGAACTTATGAAGAAACTGTCAACTTTTTTTATTCAGCTTACCATGACGCTTGAGCCAATCTACGGAATTGTGATGGCCGTTATTATTTTTGGAGATCGGGAGAAAATGACAACTCAATTTTATCTTGGGACTGCTGTAATCATCAGTGCAGTCGTACTTTACCCGTTGCTCAAGAAAAGGCAACTAGAAGATAGTACCCCTTATAAAATTCCAGACCAATAGATCGATCGCTGAAAATTCAGTTCTAAGTCCACTGGTTTTTCGAAAATACCAAATACTGATGAGCCGGAGCCACTCATGCTTGAGTAGGTCGCTCCTTTAGAATAAAGAGATTTCTTAATCTGACTAATGACTGGAAATTTCTCAAAAATACTTTCTTCAAAATCATTGACGAGATGATCTCTCCATTTGGGCAATGGTTGTTTTTCAACTACTTCTTTCACCCTATTCTTTGGTGATTTAACTTTGATTCCAGCGTAAGCTTCCTGTGTTGAAATGTGAATATCCGGCTTCACGATTATTAAAAATTTATTTTTCAAATCCACCGATACCTCACTTAACTCCTCTCCCCTACCCTCGCCTAGCTGCGGTTTCCTTTCCAGAAAGAAGCCACAATCACTTCCAAGCCGAGACGCATAGATCTTTAATTGTTTGATTGTCAATTTCAATTCAAATAGCTGATTGAGTAATGTCAATGTAAAAGCAGCATCCGCTGAACCTCCACCGAGGCCTGCGCCCATTGGAATAATTTTATGCAAATGAATTTTTACCGGTGATAAATTAAAGTCACGCTGCAAAAGATGGTAAGCTTTTAGACAAAGGTTACTGGAGAGCTCGCCATCAATTGGAATTCCCGAAGCAGTAAAAGTCAGCTCATCTGATGGAATAATCTCTAACACATCAGTCCATGGAACTGGATAAAAACAAGTTTCAATGGAATGGAAACCATCAGTTCTTTTCGAAAGAATACTCAACCCAAGGTTTATCTTACAAAAAGGAAAAGCGACCATGAACCCTTATGGTTAAGTACACCGAAGACAATCACTATCAATAACTAATCTATTTGGTCAGTCTTTCGATAAGATCTTGCGTAATACCAGAAGATGAAAAACCACCATCATGCATTAAGTTCTGCATGGTAACCATACGTGTAAAGTCAGAGAACATGGCAACAATATAGTTGGCACATTCTTCAGCTGTGGCGTTTCCAAGAGGTGACATCATTTGAGCAAAATCATAGAACACATCAAACCCAGAGATGCCAGCACCTGCTGTTGTCCTTGTGGGTGATTGTGATATTGTATTTACTCTTACCCTCTTAAGTTTTGCAAACCTTGCACCATAGCTCCTGGCAATTGATTCGAGCATTGCTTTGGCCTGTGCCATATCTGTGTAGTCGGGATAGTTTCGTTGTGCAGCAATATAACTTAACGCAACAATCGATCCCCATTCATTCATAGCATCTAGTTTTTCTGCTGACTGCATTACTTTATGAAAGGATAAGGCAGAGATATCAATGGTTTTTAAATACCACTCATAGTTAAGGTCCCCATACTCACGCCCTTTTCGAATATTAGGACTTTGACCGATCGAGTGTAAAACAAAATCAATTTTTCCACCCAACACCTCCATCGATTTAGTGAATAGGCTATTCAAATCTGGCTCTGATGTTGCATCCGCAGGGATTACTTCTGAATTGCATTGCGCTGCCAACTCATTGATCTTACCTAATCGCATAGCTATGGGAGCATTGGAGAGGGTAAACATTCCTCCTTCTTCTTTCACCTTCAAAGCTGTCTTCCAGGCAATTGAATTTTCATCCAGGGCTCCAAAGATGATACCTTTTTTACCTTTCAATAGATTGTAGGCCATGGTAATTTTATTTTCGGTTGATTGTGTCACAATAATACAAAATCTGGTCAAGAGCCACTATTTTTGAAATATGAATAAATCAAGGGAAGCTCCAATTGGAATATTTGACAGTGGTATTGGTGGCCTTACCGTTGCTTATGCTATCCGGCAGAAGCTTCCGTTAGAAAGCATGATTTACTTTGGAGATACCGCTCATCTTCCTTATGGTGATAAATCAGAAGCAGCTATTCAAGCTTATTCGATAAAAATTGCAGAGGTCCTACTCAAAAAAGGATGCAAAGTAATTGTTATCGCGTGCAACTCAGCTAGCTCAGCTGCCTACGAACTATTGAAAGAATATGTAAATAAGGAAGCAAAGGTTATTAATGTGATTGATCCTATGGTAGAATGGGTAACACAAAACCTGGCTGGAAAAAACATCGGACTCATTGGGACTAAACGAACCGTGAGTTCAGGTATTTATTCTCAAAAAATAAAAGAGACCTTAAAAGGGATTTCCCTTCACTCGGTAGCCACTCCCTTGCTAGCACCAATGATTGAAGAGGGATATTTCAATAATAAAATCAGTCACAATATTATTGAGGAATACTTGTGTGATCCTACATTGCATGAAATTGATGCACTTATACTTGCGTGTACCCACTATCCTTTGATCCGAAAAGAGATTGAAGAATTCTATCAAGGAAAGGTTCAAATTTTAGATTCTTCTGAAATAGTAGCGAAAGCCCTTAAGGATTATTTACAAAAAGAAGATCTTCTTACAACCTCCTCTCCGGCACATTCTTTCATGGTCTCGGACTATACTGATTCCTTTGAAGCCGCGACAAGGATATTCTTTAGAGAGGTCGTGCACCTTGAAAAGCATCCACTCTGGAACTGAAAAATCAGAGATCAAATCATCCATGTAAGTTTTTTGAGGATATTTGACAATTCTATCAATCTGAATGTGTGATCTTTATCCTTGATTAGCTACTTAAACTCGTGTCGACCTTACTCATTATATTGCCTTTTCTTGTCATTTACACCGTTTTGGTGGTCTATGCCGAGCGGAAACTGTCTGCTTTCATGCAGGATAGACTAGGGCCGATGGAAGTTGGCTATTATGGCCTACTTCAGACCGTTGCCGATCTTCTGAAATTAATTCAAAAAGAAGACATCGTTCCAGCACACGCAGACAGGAAAATATTTAAAGCCGCGCCTATTTTTATTTTTGCTTTCATTTTTACTGGCTTCTCATTTCTTCCATTGGGTCCAGGCTGGCAAGGAGTATCCATTCCATCTGCTTTATTTTTGCTTTTGGCTATCCTCTCTTTAGATGTCATTGGGATAGTGATGGCAGGATGGAGCTCCAACAATAAATATAGCACACTTGGTACGCTTCGCGCAGCAGCACAAATTATTTCTTATGAAGTTCCACTGGCACTATCTGTTTTATGTGCCTGTGTCATTTGTCAGAGTCTTGACCTTCAGGAAATTTCTTATCAGCAGGGAATTTTATTACAACAGCCGATAGGACATGAAGGCGAACATAATTATTTTTTAGGTGTTAAAAGTTGGGACTTATCAACCACGTACATCGGTGGTTTTTTAACCTGGAATGTTTTTAGAATGCCTCTACTTTTAATTGCTTGGGTCATCTTCTTTATCGCCTCCTTGGCGGAAAGTAACAGGGCTCCGTTTGATTTACCAGAAGCTGAATCTGAACTTGTTGGAGGATTTCATACAGAATATTCCGGATTTCGGTGGGCGATAATCATGCTTGCTGAATATGCCATGATGTTATTGGTTAGCTTCATTGGCGTTATCCTTTTCTGGGGAAGCTGGAATACTCCATTACCCAATATCGGTAATGTCACGCTTGCCACCTGGACTACGGGAGAGATCGGCACAATGGCATTTCATCTTTGGGGAATCTTCTGGCTAATCTCAAAAGTGTTGATCATGGTTGGTTTGCAAATCTGGGTGCGATGGACATTCCCCAGGTTACGTGTTGATCAATTAATGTCATTAAGTTGGAAATACCTTACACCCCTGTCATTGCTTTTATTAATTGTTTGCAGTGCCTGGAAAATTTTTATTGCATGATGTTGAGAAGTAAAAATAAAAGGATCTATAGTTTTTGGGCTGTTCTCCTTTTGATCAATTTTGACTCTTTTGGCCAAAATGAGGCAGATAACTTACTGAACCAATTTGAAACAGCTCAATATGATTCTGTAAAAGTTGATCTTCTGATAAATCTCTCCCGAACTTATGAATACTCCGATTATTCTAAATCAAGAAGTTATGCAGAGGATGCTGTAGAACTTGCAGAGAAAATAGAATCAGAATGGGCGAAGGGAACAAGCTATCTAAGGCTTGCATTTCATGAAGCGCGTGAAGGAGATCACGCTTCTTCTTTAAAGTACTATAATACCGGCCTGCAAATTTTTATTCATCTCAAAGATAGTTCAAAAATTGCCTTTACGTTTAATGCGCTAGGAGATACCTATAGGGAACTCGGAGAATTTGATGACGCCTATCTCTACCTGACACGAAGCTATCAAGTTGCACGAAAAATGAAGGACTCTCTCACCATGTGCTTCGCATTGCATAACATTGGAGTTGTTTTTAAAGAATTAGGTCAGTACGAAATAGCGATCAACCACCTCAACATTTCTCAAACAATAAGTGACAAGATTAATGATGTCAATGGAATTTCATACTACAGTGATGAACTAGGCGATGTATACCTGGGGATGAAGGATTTCAGACAATCCGAAAAGTATTTACGCTCAGCGCTCTCTCATGCGCGCAAAAAAGAAATCAGCGTCCTCGTTCCCCGCATACAATCTCATTTGGCCGACTTGTATTATGAAATGAATGATTGGGATAAGTCTCTTATCTTTTATGATTCCGTTTACGCAATACACAAAGCACTTGGTAATCCGTATGGAATTGCTCAGTGTGATCTTGGAAAGGGTAAAGTTCTATTAAAGCTGGAAAGATTTTCCGAAGCAGCGGGTTTATTTGAACGAAGCTTAAAGTCTGCTCAGGAATTAAATGCGCGCAATTTGGAGATTGTCTGTTATCGAGAACTTGCCGCGCTGGCAGAGCAGAATGGTGACTATAAGAAGGCAGTAGCTCAATTTAAAAACTTTACTATTTTACGAGACAGTCTTTTTAGTCAAAAAATGATGGGGAATCTATTTCAGGATCAACTTCGATTTGAAACAGAAGTTAAAGACTATGAAATAGCAGCGCTAAGTCAAGAAAAGGCAAAGCAAGATTCTGCCATTAAGCGGCAGGAATTCATCCGAAATATTCTAGTCGTAGTTGTTGCCTTAACGGGCATTTTGCTATTCACCATTTATCGAAGCTCGCAACGTAGAAAAGGGATCAACAAACTACTCTTACAGCACCAGGAGGAAATCAAACAACGTAGTATTGAATTGGAACAATTGAACCAGGTTAAAGATAAGTTCTTCTCAATAATTTCTCATGATTTGCGCTCGCCCATAAATGCTTTGGGGGGTATTTTAAACCTGCTTGATAATAACCACCTCAAACCTGAAGAATTTAAGCAGTTGACAAAAGAATTAAGAATACAATTCAACCATACCAAGACTCTGATCGGAAATCTCCTCGACTGGGCCTTGTTGCAAATGGATAAGCTGAAGATTGCACCGGAGAAGATCAATCTACGCACGATGGTAGATGAAAACTTTAAGATGCTTAATTCACTTCATCTTAAAGAAACAAAACTTGTCAATCAAATTCAGACAGATAGTGTTGCATTTGCTGATATGAACATGATCAATCTTATTTTTCGTAATCTTATCCTGAATGGAATAAAGTTCACAGAGAACGGAGGTCAGATAACCGTCAGTGCTCAAGATAATGGAAATGAGTTCACCATCGCCATTGCAGACAATGGGGTGGGCATTAGTGAGGATATTCAAAAAATTCTTTTTGACAAACCATCAGGTTATAGCACAAGAGGAACTGCCAATGAAAAAGGTACTGGACTTGGTTTAATCCTATGCAAAGAATTTGTAGAGAAAAATGGCGGAAAAATCTGGCTCAAGAGTGGGCTCGGTAATGGCAGTACATTCTACTTCACCATTAAAAAAGCGAAATAATCTATTTTAGGTCGCCCTACATCACAGCAATTAGAAGTTTCCTTCTATTTTTGTCATGATTCGTGCAAAAGGCTACTTACTCATATTGGCATTCGGTTGCTTCAGCCATTCAAACTTTGGCCAGTGGCCTTCGGCTGACGTTTTCTCACATCGTAAAGGCTCGCAAAAGCCAATCCTCTGTTAATATTCAAAGTGAGAACTATTTCTCAAAACAAGAAGGCATAGCCACAGTACAGTACCCCCATGTCCAACTTCCAGTACCTGATGTGGGACGTTATCAATTACACAATGAGATAGCTGATTGTATTGTCTGTGACAAGTGTGCGAAAATCTGTCCTGTCGATTGCATAACCATAGAACCCATAAAATCAAATCAGGAAATTGGTAAAACGTCTGACGGTACTCCCAAGCGAATCTATGCCGCCAAGTTTGACATTGATATGGGCAAATGTTGCTTCTGCGGTTTATGCACCACAGTCTGCCCAACTGAATGCCTAACAATGACAAAGACCTATGACTTTAGTGTTTTTGATATTCGAGACCACAGTATTCCATTTGGTGAAATGACACAGACCCAAATAGAGGAAAAGAAAAATGAATGGGAAATTCATCAAAAAAATAAGCAGCAACTATCTGACAGAACAGATATACAATCATGAATTTGGTGACAACTCTATTTTATACATTCATTTTCATTGCGGCTGGAGCCGCACTCTGCATGCTCTTTGTAAAAAACATATTTTACGCTGCGCTCTTGCTGATGGCCTGTCTTCTTTCAGTTGCCGGAATATTCATTTTGAGTAATTCAGAATTTCTGGCAGCCACCCAAATTATGATCTATGCAGGAGGCGTGCTTGTCCTTATTATTTTTGGACTAATGCTCACCGCAAAAATCTCCGGAAAACCCTTACACATTGGACATCAAAACGTCATCCCCGGAACCTTGGTAGGGCTTGCTTTTCTTGGCGTACTGATCTATTCTTATTCCAGCTTGGTCTTGGATCTGCCTTCAGGCATTCAACCAACCGGTAATTCCGTTAACGTTATTGGCATTTTATTAATGACTGACTTTGTTCTACCCTTCGAAGTTTCTGGAATACTTTTACTAACGAGCCTGATAGGCGCGGCAATTACAGCATCATCATTTTCTTCAAAAAAATAGCATGAACGCAAGTCAATCCATTTTGCTTCTTGCAGCCTTATTGTTCTCCATAGGACTGATGATTGTATTTATCAAGCGTAATGCCATCATGATCCTACTCGGAATTGAGTTAATGTTCAACAGTGCAAATCTTAATCTTATCGCCTTCAATCAATCTCAGCCCTTTTTAGTGGATGGGCAAATTTTTGCATTATTCATTATCATCGTAGCCGTGTGTGAGGCAGCTGTCGGAATCGCTATAATTCTAAGAGCTTATCATTATTATCATAGTGCCATACCTGATCACGTAAGTGAATTAAAGGAAAAGAATTGACTGCCAACCTAGCCCAGGATTCAATCGTTTTTTATACTGCACTTGCAGCCCTGTTGCTGCCATTGCTATCTTTCACAATTTCCATTTCTGTTGCTAACCGCTATTCCTGGACCGTTTCACTCATAGCCCCGTTTTTATTGCTGCTCTCTTTTCTTAGTGCCTGTTTTGTGCTTCTTCATGTTTCAAAGGAAACATCTCTTCATTCTCAGATTACCTGGTTTACATTAGGAGATGATGAAATC
The DNA here is from genome assembly GCA_031401775.1 of Bacteroidia bacterium. GTDB lineage: Bacteria > Bacteroidota > Bacteroidia > Cytophagales > Cyclobacteriaceae > ELB16-189. The sequence goes on from JANNRV010000086.1 coordinate 8,440, forward strand.
ACTTTCGGATTTTTATTGGATACACGAACTGTATTAATGATGGTTGTTGTCTCCTGCATTTCTTTTCTAGTTCATCTTTACTCAACAGGATACATGGCAGAAGATACCAGCATTCAAAGGTACTTTGCTATGCTTGGCTTTTTTACATTCTCTATGATGGGAATTGTAATGGCTAATAATTTGTTGATGATTTTTTTCTTCTGGGAATTAGTAGGGTTTTCTTCCTACCAGCTCATAGGATTTTGGAATGATAGACCCTCCGCAGCTGCGGCAGCCACAAAAGCATTTATCATCAATCGCATTGGAGATGCAGGCTTTCTCGTAGGTATCATGATTTTGTGGACGTATGGCGGCTCACTCACAATTGACCAAATTAATATTGCCAACATCCCATCATCTTACCTTACACTTGCTGGTATTTGCATTTTCTGTGGAGTGATCGGAAAATCAGCACAGTTTCCTTTGTTTACCTGGCTACCGGATGCGATGGAAGGCCCAACTCCTGTCTCTGCTTTACTCCATGCAGCTACGATGGTCGCAGCTGGGGTGTTTCTGCTCGTCAGAACCTATTTTCTGTTTATGCCTGATGTGTTAATGTTGGTCGCGAGTGTCGGGGCAATTACCTCAATCATCGGTACCATCGGAGCGTTGCTGCAATACGATATTAAAAAAATTCTTGCCTATTCCACTATTTCCCAACTCGGACTAATGGTAATGGGTATTGGAGCAGGCGATCCATTTGCTTCCGAGCTTCATCTTTATACGCATGCCTTCTTCAAGGCAGGGCTGTTTCTATGTGCCGGATCGATTATTCATGTTTTGCATCAAGCTTCACGACAGAAAACACTAGACGTTCAAGATATTCGCAATATGGGAGGCTTAGCCAAACTCATGCCTGTTACATTTTTAGCTTCTCTTATTATGGCAGGAGGCTTGGCCGGTATTCCTCTTTCGGCAGGGTTTCTTTCAAAAGATGCAATCCTCACTGGCCTATTGCAAGGGGAAATCATTTTTCTATTCATTGGATTTAGTATCTCCATACTGACGGTCGTTTATGCCTTTAGATTAATATGGTTTACCTTCCTTGCCAAGGATTCTCTACCAGAATATATTCAAAGAGAACAGGTTAGTGATCCGGCTCTGATGATGAGAATTGTTACAGTGATTCTAGCAATTGCATCACTCTGGTTGATGATTTCATGGAGTCCCATTGATTTCAACGGATGGGTTTCACATTACGCACAAAAGAAAGTAATAATCAACTCAGCATTGATTACTGGCACCTCAGCAATCATCATCCTGCTCACTGGCTTGGCGGCCTATTTTTACTTTAAAGACAAAACCTTAAATAAAAAGACCGCTAACACAATGTTCAGGAATTTTGACTTTGATCTTCTGTACAAAAAAATTATTGTCACTCCTTCACTAAACTTATCAAACGGCACTCAAACTATTGATCAGAAATGGATTGATGGACTTCTTCACCTGGCCGCTTATTCTCAAGTTGCGTTAGCTCACTTTATGGGTTGGTGGGACAAATCAATTATTGATGGGTCTGTCAACGGTCTGGCGATTGTCGCAAGAGGAACAGGCTCCATTACCCGATCTTTTTCATCAGGAAAAATTCAATCTTATATTCTTTGGTCAATGCTTGGACTGATTATCTTTATCCTCTGGATTTTGTTTTAGATAACTATGCAGCACTTGATATCCTACCTTATCTTTCTTCCGATCATTGCTGCGCTTCTTGCTTTGTTCGTTCCTGCCGTTCATCAAAAAGTTTTTAGAATACTGGCACTCTCTGTCAGTTTCCTACAGTTTTTGTTAATGTTTTTGATTTTTCAAGTGTATTCAACGACCGGAAAATCTTTTCAGCTTATTGAAAAAGCTTCCTGGATTACCTTAGACCTCGGCTCGTGGGGAGTTTTTAAAGCTGAATACTTCGTTGGACTTGATGGATTGAGCCTTATCATGGTTCTTCTGTCTGTATTGATTCTTTTTATTGCAGTACTTTCATCCTGGAATAATGAAAAAAATACTAAAGGATATTTTATACTACTTCTGGTTCTAAATGGAGCAATTCTAGGAAGTTTCTGTGCTATGGACCTCCTGTTATTCTATCTCTTTTTCGAGTTCATGCTTTTGCCCATGTATTTTCTAATTGGCATCTGGGGTGGTCCACGGAGAGAATATGCCTCCATTAAATTCTTTTTGTACACGCTCCTGGGATCTATTCTAATTCTTATAGTGATCATCGGGCTTTATAGTTCTGTCAAAGAACCAGGCGCAGGCGTGCAGGTAGTCCATACCTTTAATATGGAATACATGAAGGATTCTGGCAACTACATTTCAGGATCCGTCCTTAATTATTCAGAGCCTTGGATTATCGGCCCTTGGTCTGCCAGACTATGGGCATTTTTGTTTCTCTTTATTGGCTTTGCCATAAAACTCCCTATGGTTCCCTTGCATACATGGCTGCCCGATGCCCACGTAGAAGCACCCACAGCCATCTCAGTAGTTCTGGCTGCGTTGTTATTAAAAATCGGTGGCTATGGATTGGCCCGACTCGCTTATCCTGTATTTCCAGATGGAGCAGTTTACTTTAGCTGGTTTGTGGGTCTGATGGGGTTAATCTCCATTATCTATGGCGCGCTAAATGCACTCGCCTCAAAAGATCTTAAGCGCCTCATTGCCTATTCCTCAGTATCCCATATGGGTTTTGTTTTACTTGGCCTCGCCTCCGGAACTATCGAAGGAATTAGCGGAGCCATCTATCAAATGTTTAGCCATGGTATTCTCTCCGCCATGCTCTTCCTTCTTGCCGGAGTAATCTATGACCGTACCAATAGTAGAATTATTGAAAATTATTCAGGACTCTCTTCGGTAATGAAAAATTATACAGCATTTATCATCATCGCTTTCTTCGCTTCGATGGGTCTTCCTGGTTTCTCCGGTTTCATAGCAGAAATAATGATTTTGTTTGGCGCTTTTAAATCCAACAGCTTAAATACACTATTACCGGAGTGGATGGCAGTAACAGCTACCTTAGGACTCATTCTTGGCGCAGCTTATTATTTATGGACAATTCAACGGATGTTTTTTGGGCCTTTATCCGTTAAAGTGCAAGGAGATCTCCGCGATCTGGATTACCGCGAGTACACTATGTTGATTCCATTAGCGTTTATTGCTTTGTTATTTGGTGTGTATCCACAGCCATTGCTGGACATCATCAATCCATTTGCCCATGCACTAGCCAATACAGTCACCCAGTTCGTGAAAATTCATTAGCAACTAGAAATGAATCTTCAAAATCAACTTCAGTGGATACTCGATAGTACTACATTTATAGGCGCTGAACTTATTCTACTGTTAGGCATGATCATCCTCTTGGTAAGTGGATTGATTTTCAAAAGGGACGTAAATTTTTTTTTCCACGCCATTGCATTTCTAACCCTTTTAACATCTGCAATTATAGTTATCATCGATTGGCCTGAAAATCCGGTAAGGTTGTTCAATGGAATGATAAGATATGACGATTTCTCCAGTTACTTAAAAATTCTTATTGACCTAGGAGGGTTGCTTACGATTCTACTCTCGCGAAATAAAATTCAAAAGAAAAAGCCTGAGTACTTCCTCCTACTCATCGCCATTATTCTGGGTGCCCATTGGCTGGTAATGAGTATGAACTTTGTGATGGTACTTCTTTCTCTTGAGATGATCTCGTTGAGTTCTTACGTACTCGTGGGATTTGGCTTTGATAAAAAGGGAGCCGAAGGAAGTCTGAAGTATTTTCTATTCGGATCAGTTGCTACTGCCGTCATGATTTTTGGCTTGTCCTTGCTTTATGGTATGTCCGGAACATTGGATTTCTCTACCAATAAATTTGTTAGCACCCTGCTTGAACAAAAATCGCCATTGGTATTGATCGGTGGGCTGATGACACTGAGTGGATTTCTCTTTAAGATCGTGGCAGCTCCATTGCATTTGTGGGCAGCCGATGTCTATGAATCTGCACCTACCCCGGTTGTCGCGTTTCTATCAGTAGTTCCTAAACTAGCAGGCTTTGGTGTACTTATTAAGTTCACACTGGCAATCAATTTGTTTGGCCAATCTCCTTACAACTGGCAAGTCATTCTTGGAACCATCTCCATGTTGTCCTTAACGATTGGTAACTTCTCTGCCTTATGGCAAACGAATCCAAAAAGAATGATGGCCTACTCCTCCATTGCTCAATCCGGATTTCTATTAGTTGGACTCACGTGTCTGAGTATTTCAGGAATACATGCTATTCTATTTTATGCGAGCATTTACCTGTTGATGAATTTTCTTACCTTTTTAATTATTCAACAGTTCGAACTTGACCACACCTCTCCTACAATTCCATCACTTGCAGGCCTTGGAAGAAAATTTCCATTTCAATCCATCGCTATGGGTATCGGACTTATTTCCCTGGTAGGATTCCCAATAACTGCTGGCTTCACCGCTAAATTTTTCCTTTTTTCATCTCTTTGGGAAGCCTTCAGCCAATCTGGGAAACCAATTCTAATCGTATTATTTGTTTTTGGACTGGCGAACATGGTTGTTTCGCTGTTCTATTATTTGAAAATGCCTTATTATCTCTTTTTGAAGGAACCACCCTCTGAAAAACCAATTCCTGCAACTATTCCCCTGTGGGAAAATCTTTTATCCGCTTTTTTGGTTGTGTTACTATTGGTTCTTTTCTTTCAACCTGCCTTATTGATGGGTTGGATTAATCGGATTAACTTTGTGCTTTAAATCAAGTCACCGGAACCTAGGTAGTTGACCTGATTCCCTGGCGCCCAAGTCCTGACAGCCTATGAGTGATACCATTTTACATGAATGTGGAATAGCCCTGGTTCGCCTGCGCAAACCGCTATCCTATTACATTGAAAAGTACGGCCCCTCCTATGGAATGAAGAAAATGTACATCCTCATGGAAAAACAGCATAATCGGGGGCAGGATGGTGCTGGAATTGCAAATATTAAAATTGATCAAAAACCAGGGTTTCGTTACATCAGCCGATATCGCTCGATGAAGCAGCAACCTGTGGCTGATCTCTTCAAAAAAATTGGAAGGAAGTATAAAAAGGCTCAAAAAGAAGGCAAAGAAAAGTTCAAAGATGAGCAATGGCTGAAGGAGAATCTGGCTTTTTCGGGTGAGCTTTGGCTAGGTCATTTGCGCTATGGCACGCACGGATTCAACAGCATAGAAAACGTTCATCCTTTTCTCCGACAGAATAACTGGAGAAGTCGAAATCTGGTCATGGCGGGTAATTTTAACATGACCAACGTTGATGAGTTATTTGATATTTTGGTGGGGCTGGGTCAGCACCCAAAAGATAAGGTTGATACAGTGACCGTGATGGAAAAAATAGGTCACTTTCTAGATGAAGAGGTACAATCACTCTTCTTAAAGTACAAAGACCAATTCACCAATAAGGAGATTTCTGATATCATTGAAAATGAAATCGATTTACAGCGCGTCTTAAAACGTGCTTGCAAAGATTTTGATGGGGGCTATACTATGGCTGGCCTTACAGGGTCGGGCTCAGCCTTTGTAGTGCGAGACCCTTCTGGTATACGTCCAGCCTACTTCTATGCCGATGAGGAAGTGGTTGTTGTGGCATCTGAAAAACCTGCGATAAAAGCAGCCTTCAACATCAATTACGACCAGATCCGCGAAATCGAACCGGGGCATGGATTGATTATCACAAAAAGTGGAGAATACGCACAACACCCTATATTGCCCAAACTCGAAAAGACATCCTGCAGTTTTGAAAGGGTTTATTTCTCCCGCGGGTCTGATCCAGAGATTTACCGTGAGCGAAAGCAACTTGGTCGCCTCATGGTTCCTCAAATACTAAAGGCCATTAACTTTGATTTAAAGAACACCGTATTTTCCTATATACCCAATACTGCAGAAACAGCCTTTCTGGGAATGATGGCGGGGATTGAAGACTACCTCATCAGCAAACAAAAGGATATCATTATTGATGGTAAACCTAGCGTTGATTCTTTGGATGACATTCTTTCCTTTCGCCCTCGAATAGAAAAGATAGTCATTAAGGATGCTAAGATGCGCACCTTTATTACCGATGATGACCATCGTGATGAGTTGGTCGCTCATGTTTACGACACAACCTATGAAGTGGTTAATAAAGGAAGAGATACCTTAGTTGTCATTGACGATTCAATTGTTCGCGGAACAACCCTTGAGAAGAGTATTCTTAAAATGCTTGACCGGCTTCAGCCTAAAAAGATTATTGTGGCTTCCTCGGCACCACAAATCCGTTTTCCTGACTGTTATGGAATTGACATGAGCCGCATGGGTGATTTTATTGCCTTTCGCGCGATGATCCAATTGATTAAGGAACAAGGAAAAGATTATTTGTTGGGCGAAGTGTATGAGCAATGTATCCAATCCGAAAATGAAGAAGTTACTAAAAACTATGTAAAGCATCTTTACGATCAGTTTAAGTATGAAGAAATCTCAGATAAGATTTCAGATATGGTACGATCAAATGACATAAAAGCAGAGGTACAAGTTGTATTTCAAACCGTAGAAAATCTTCACAAAGCAATTCCCAATCATTCCGGTGATTGGTATTTCACAGGGAATTTTCCTACCATGGGCGGAATGCGTGTTTCGAACCGATCGTACGCGAATTATATGGATGGAAGGTTAGTCAGAGCCTACTAAGCAGGCAAATAGAAATCAAATACGATCTCCCTCATGCACTTAAAGTGCCCTTTCGGGCATTTCTGAAAGCCTATTTTTGAACAAGGCCTGCAATTGACTTTATTATTTTCAAGAATGGTGAATTTGGTACGGTAGGGATACATTCCAAATCCCGGGATGGTGTTTCCCCAAATACTGAAAATTTCCTTCTTAAATGCCGAAGCGATATGCATCAACCCGGTGTCATGGGTAAATACATAACTAGACTTTCTTAAAATACTGGCCGACTGATTAAGATTGTATTTTCCACATGCATTATAGATGACAGTTTTTTTATTCAGCTCTTTCAGACCAATCTCATAACTGGCAGAGCTATCATTTTGCTTAAAAAAAAGTTCAACTTCATTTGCTGTTCCTTCATCCTCCTTTCCCCCGAGGAGTATGACCGGCCGATTGATCTTATCACAAAGTTCAATCATGCGTTGAAGAGGCAGTCTCTTGGTGGCGTGCTGTGCTCCAATAGCATAAACAACAAAGCCCTTGTGGTGTGTTTCTGGCAGCCAATCTAAAGGCACTTCGTCTTTATCGGGTATGAAATAATCTAAACCCAAAGTATCATTTCTTATTCCCAATGGCTTAATGATCTCGAGATAACGATCTACAATATGCATGTTCGGTAGACGATTGATCTTGAAATTAACCATTAACCATTTTTCGTAATTAAGTTTATTGAAACTATAAGACTTAACGCCAAGAGAAGTTTTAATGATTCGCGTTCGAAGGTTATGGTGAAGATCAATGATACAATCAAATTTTTCCTTTCTAAGCTGGGCAATAAATTCGGTAAGGCTCTTTCCCAGGTAATGAACTTTATCCAAATAGGGATTAAATTCAATTAAGCTTTGAAATCGAATCTTGGTAGCATAATGGACTTCTGCGTTTTCTAATTGAGTCTTCAGCACCCGAATAACCGGAGTGGTTAACACAATGTCCCCAATAGACGAAAAGCGAATTATTAAAACCTTCATCCTTTATCGAGTGGATTAAGGGAAACTTTGACACTGCACTCACGTCTCATGGGGTAATTTTTTGCCAAATACAAGTGCACAAGGGTCTTTTAAAATAAGGCGGAAAATTACAAATACTATTTACTATTTTAGAAATAGAATTGAACACGAGACGCAGAAAGATTCCGTATTTTTCATCCTTTTATAACCTTAAAGCTATGAACTATTGGCTCATGAAAACAGAACCCGGAACCTATTCCTGGGATGATCTGGTAAAAGACAAAAAAACCACGTGGGATGGTGTTCGTAATTTTCAGGCACGAAACAATCTGAAGGCGATGAAAAGAGGCGATATCGCTTTACTTTACCACAGTGGGGAAGAGAAGGCAATTATAGGTACTACTAAGATTTCAAAAGAGTTTTTCCCTGATCCTAAAGACAAAGAATGGGTTGCTGTTGAAATTACTATTGAACGAAAGCTAGCAAAGCCTATAACATTGGCGCAAGTCAAAGCAGACAAAAAATTAAGTAACATGGCCCTTGTGCGTAATTCAAGACTTTCTGTGCAGCCCGTAAAAGATGAGGAGATGGATCTTCTCTTAAAATTGAGTGATTCCAAATAGTATGAAGAATTGGATATTCGAAATTTTCAGTAGATCCAGATCAACTTCACTGGCCTTCTCACTTTTATTGTTTGGAAACATTACTCTATTTGCTCAGCCGGTACAAACTAATCGCTACGAGAAAAGACTGGAAAATGGCGATAAAAGTTATACCCATATTTCTTTAAAGGAGAAGGGTATTGCGTTGGTGAGGGACAAGGAAAAATTTAAGGAAGGAAAAAAGCTCTGGGAGATTATTATTCTCGATACAACGTTAAATGAATTAAACACCCAGGAATTTGATTTGGAGAGTCGACTTAACTTGATTGGATACGAATATGTCAATAACGAATTATACCTCCTTTTCCGTAAGACAGAAACCGATATCAATAATTTTCTAATGCTTAGAACCAAACTGGAAAATTACTCCTCTACACAGTATATTATTAAACAGGAATTAAATTTCAAGATCACTCATTTTAGTATTGCTGGTGGTTCAGCCGTTTTGGGTGGTTATGTCAATCGGGAGCCCGCTGTTATACTTTATGAACTCAAAACTGACCAAACTAAAATTGTACCAGGCTTCTTTCTATCGGATACCGAACTTCTTGATCTCCGCATCAATCGAAATAATACATTTAATGCCCTCTTAGTAGATCGTGGTTCACGCGAAAATAAAAAACTCATTGTCAAAACTTTTGATGAATGGGGAAGTCTGCTGCTAGAAGACGCAATTAAGATTCCCTCAGACCGAACCATTCTGGCTGGCATTACAAGTACATTAGAACGTGATGAAATGATTCTCATGGGCACCTGGGCCTCACCAAAATCAAATCAGGCATCTGGAATTTACTCCATATTGGTTGATCCATTTAATGAACAAGATGTTCATTTTTATGACTTTGGGGAGTTGGATCATTTTTTTGAATATCTAAATCCAAAGAAAGCAGAAAAGGTTCATTTAAAATCAAAACGAAGTAGAGTGGCCGGTAAAATTCCTGATTTTAAAGCAAGTGTAAATATTGTTAAGATGAGTGAGTATCCTGATGGGTTTTATTTGTTAGCAGAAGTCCATCTGCAATCATCCAATATGAATTCATCACCGTATTGGAATAATTATTCATCTCCCTACAACAATCCTTATGCTTATAATCCTTATGGGTTCAGTCCTTTTAGCCCCCGGTATTACAATTCACCGTACTCTAACTATGCCCCTTCTCCCAACGCAGATGTTTTAATGCTGCACTCCTCCCTTTCTTTTTTTGATCTTCAGGGGAAACTTAAAAAAGACTATGGTTTTAAACTTAATAACACCAAGCAATCTGATCTTGAGCAATTGTCTGACTACATCGTAGATAAGAACCGCGTGTCAATGGCGTTTAAAAGAGAAGGAGAAATAAATATAAAAACCTGGATGGACGATTCGTTAACTCAGGATACCTTAAAAATTAAACTTAATAATTCGACCGATAAAGTCCGCCTGGAATACAATCAGAATACAGGCTTGAGGGAGTGGTATGGAACTATCTTTTATATTTACGGGTATGAATCCATTCGGGATAAAGAAAATTATGATGATCCGGGTCGTTATATTTTTTATATTAATAAACTTGAAATCAAGTAAAACCATTTTTCTGTCAATCGGCTTCTTCTGCATAGAAGTGCTATCGTTTGCTCAGCTTAATCAGATCAGCAGATTTGAAATTCCACAAGATGAAAATACGAATGACTATAAAGTAATTTCGCTTGAAGGTAAGGGGCTTTTGGTTTACCGTAGATTTTACAATAAAGGATTCATTTCACTGGAGGTCACCCGAATGGATACTACACTGCAAAAACAATGGGTGGGTATCATTACATTGGATAACAGTCTTTCGATGCTTCAGGCCCGGGTTAGCAACAACAATATTTTTATTCTATTCAAACAAAGAAATACCTCTAAAAGCGACTTCCAGATATTAGAAATCAATTCAGATACTGGGAATTATGGGTACCATCTGATCAGCAATGCCATTCCATTTAATCCATCTGAATTTATTGTAACCCAAAATGCCGCCTGGATGGGAGGCTATTTTAATTATCGGCCCGTAATTATCCATTACAATTTTAACACTCAAACAGCCAAAGCCTTACCTGGCTTCTTTAATGAGCCAGGAGAACTCAATCAACTGAAGGCATATGACAATGGAGCCGTTGATGTGGTGGTTATCGCGAAAAATGTGGAGCGCAAAAAATGCCTGTGGATCAGAAATTACAATCCAGAGGGAAACCTGATTAAGACAACCATTATAGAGCCAGAGGCGAAGAAAAATTTTATCTATGGCCGCTCGGTAAAAATTCAAAATGATGAACAGATTGTGGGTGGTGTCTATGGTCGCAATACAGAATTCTCCAGAG
>JANNRV010000087.1:0-5505 GCA_031401775.1 Bacteroidia bacterium
TAAATACCACTACGCAAAGTTGGTGGGCCGTCATGAGCCTTACAGCTTGGTTTTAATTTTTTTTTATCTGGGCGTCCACGCTTTAAAAAAGTACCCGACCTGAAGTAGAATTAAATCGTTGCTCCGGCTATCATTGTCAAACTGATAGGCAAAATAAAGGGGAAGGTTGTGCCCATTGTCCATGGCATAAAAAACAATGCCGGTAGCTAATCCAAAGCCTTCTCCGGAGCCCTGAAAGTAGTCTGCCACAAATTCAATCTTATCAGAAAACCGATGTTCAATTCCTGCAATAAGACCGTAGGTAGAATTATCAAATTTACCTATATACTTCCCATAACCTCCAAACATCAATCGGGTATATGCCTTAGGGCCTTCCTGATGATTAAAACCTATGAAATTATAGATCAAATGTTTCATGGACGTATTTTCTTTGAAGTACACACTACTCCAGTTGCCGGGTGACATAGTAATTGAAATGTTTCCTTTTTGGTGAAGACTTATTTTCCACTTTGTGACTAAGACGGCCCGATTAGGATCATCGGGATGATCAGCGTTAAACCAGGTGTTGACGCCAACTTCAAGAAATTTTACAGGCTGAACAGATAATCGAAGAACTGATGAGTTGACACTTTCAGTTTGCTTGTGCGATTGATATCTATCATATTCAATGTAGGCAGAACCCACTTTGGGGAGCATGTCAGGGTTAGGCATATTGAAAAACGATATCTGTCCTAACAGCGAGCCGTAGATCATCGAAAAGCCGATTGCAAATAGAAACTTCATAAGCACATTATTTAAAGAGGGTGGCAAGTACACCTTCTTTTAGTGAATATGAAGATACGCGAAGACTTAGAAAATACGTATTGCAATCAAGCAAATAATCAATCAGGCAACAGGCCACCACGATCATATCAACCCGCATTTCAATCATTCCGTGGATTTGTAAACGTTGAGCCCTATTTTTTGTAATTAATTCATTAAAAATTTCATGGAAGCTTTTGAAAGACAGAGGAGTTTCCGGAGCAAGAGGGTCGTAGTGAAATCCATTTCTGATACAATGGATTTCACTGAGAGTATCAAAAGTTCCGGAGGAACCTACCAAAACTTGTGGTTTGTATTTTCCAATTGCATTGGAAAGGGGTAACAAACTAAGTTTTAGAAATGAGTTTAATTCTTTGACCTCGCTGGCAAGAATAGGATCGTGCTTTTGAAATTTTTCCAGTAATCGTTGAGCGCCAATTTCAAAACTTTGCTTCCATAGCATCTCTTTATGATTTCCGATGATAAATTCTACACTGCCTCCGCCAATATCCACAATCAATGATGTTTCTTTCATGGTAACAGCAGCTCGCACTCCCTGATAAATATAGTCAGCCTCTTCATCACCCGAAATGATGCGAACGCTTATTCCGGTTTCGGCTTCAATCATTGCAACAACCTCTTTTCCATTGCTTGCATTTCGCAATGCGCTGGTGCCAAAGGCTTGGACTTTGCTAACTTTATTTTGGGTAAGAATAATTTTGAAATTATTCATGGCCTCTATCGCCCTGACAATTCCGGCATCGGTAATAATATTGCGGTTGATTCCGCCCAAACCTATCTTGACAGGCACTCTTTCCTGATGAAGAATTATAGGTTGTCCTTTTTGAGACTGCGTCAGAAGTAGGTGAAATGTATTGGTTCCCAAATCAATAATCGCAATCTTATCGTCCATGAGTTTTACAATATTGTGAGCAATTTAATACCTTTCATGAAAGTTGTGGGATCGTCTCTGTCCGGTTGGAGAAGAAGCCACAAATCAAATAAATAGACCTAAGCAATGGCAAAACACAAGATTAGTTCCGAAATATTATTGAAGAAATTTACTGAGTTAGAACGCAAAAATCAGGAGGCACTTCTCGGAGGTGGAGAAAAGAGGATTGAGCAGCAGCATACTCGCGGAAAACTTACCGCACGAGAAAGAATTATGTTGTTGATGGATGAGGGCAGCTTTGAGGAGCTTGGCAAGTTTGTCATGCATCGCAGTAAGGATTTTGGTTTGGATAAAGAGCACTATTTGGGAGATGGTGTATTGACGGGCTATGGAACAGTGAACGGAAGGCTGGTTTATGTTTTCTCCCAGGACTTTACGGTGTTTGGAGGCTCTCTTTCAGAGACGCATGCCGAAAAGATTGTGAAGATCATGGATATGTCCATGAAGAATGGAGCTCCATTGATTGGACTCAATGATTCTGGAGGAGCAAGAATCCAGGAAGGTGTAGTTTCACTGGGAGGCTATGCCGATATCTTTTATCGCAATGTGATGGCCTCGGGTGTTGTGCCTCAGATTTCGGCTATCATGGGACCCTGTGCCGGTGGTGCGGTTTATTCGCCTGCTATGACTGATTTTATTTTCATGGTAGAGAACACCTCGTTCATGTTTGTTACCGGCCCCAATGTGGTGAAGACGGTAACGCACGAAAATGTTACCGCGGAAGAACTTGGAGGTGCTTCAACCCACAGTACAAAAAGCGGAGTGACTCACTTTTCGTGTGTCAATGAAGCCGAATGCATTAATCAAATAAAAACGCTCTTGAGTTACCTTCCTCAGAACTGTGAAGACGATGCGCCTAAGCGAGCTTACACAGAAGGAAATGAAAGCAGACCGGGATTGAATGAGATCATTCCCTCGAATCCGAATCAGCCTTATGATATGCGCGAGGTGATTAACGGAGTGGTGGATGAAGGAAGTTTCTTTGAAGCCCACAAAAATTTTGCGGAGAATATTGTAGTAGGTTTTGCAAGACTTGCCGGTCGGAGTATTGGCATCGTTGGAAACCAACCGGCTTCTCTTGCTGGGGTCTTGGATATCGATTCGAGTGTGAAAGGCGCGCGCTTTGTTCGCTTCTGCGATTGTTTTAATATTCCTCTTTTGGTTTTTGAAGATGTCCCCGGATTTTTACCCGGAACTGACCAAGAATGGAATGCCATTATAACCAACGGTGCCAAATTGCTTTATGCATTTTCCGAGGCTACTGTTCCCCGGGTCACAGTGATTACCCGCAAAGCCTACGGTGGGGCTTATGATGTGATGAACTCCAAACATATTGGGGCTGATTTAAATTACGCATGGCCTACGGCAGAGATTGCCGTCATGGGAGCGAAGGGTGCCGCAGAGATTATTTTCAAGAAAGAAATTTCCGAAGCTGCCGATCCTGAAGCCAAACTGAATGAGAAGGTGGAAGAGTACACTAAGAAATTTGCTAATCCCTATCGTGCGGCCCACCGGGGTTATATTGATGAGGTGATTTATCCTGATCAAACTAGAGAAAAATTGATTCGGGCGTTTAAGATGTTGGAAAATAAAGTAGCTAAATTGCCAAGGAAGAAGCACGGAAATATCCCTTTATAAATAGACTAACAATCATACTATGGATAAGAAGAGTAAAAAGTTTTTGTTTGATTACTTGAACAACGCCTCACCCACAGGCTTCGAATCATCAGGCCAGCAGATCTGGTTGGATTACATTAAGCCCTATACAAGTGATTACATGGTGGACGTTTATGGAACAGCTGTTGGAATAGTCAATCCAAAGGGAAGTTATAAAGTAGTGATTGAGGCCCATGCAGACGAGATTTCCTGGTTTGTAAATTATGTTACTGATGATGGCTACATCTATGTAAGAAGAAACGGAGGTTCGGACCACCAGATCGCACCCTCCATGCGGGTCAACATTCATACAGAGAAAGGAATAGTGAAAGGAATCTTTGGGTGGCCTGCGATTCACGTTCGTGATGCTGGTAAGGAAGAGGCGCCTTCATTAAAGAATATTTTCATCGATGTGGGTGCAGCATCCAAAAAGGAAGTGGATGCCATGGGAATCCATGTAGGCACCGTGATTACCTTCGAAGCCGACCTGATGGAGTTAAATAAGAACTACCTGACGGGCAGAGCACTTGACAACCGCATGGGTGGATTCATGATTGCTGAAGTGGCTCGGAGACTTCATGAAAATAAAAAGAAGTTACCGTTTTGCCTTTACATCGTAAATGCCGTACAAGAAGAAATTGGATTGCGTGGTGCCGAGATGATTTCGCGCAGACTAAAACCAGACTTAGCTATTTGTACCGATGTAACACACGATACCCAGTCTCCCATGTATAACAAGAAGGAGAGTGGAAATTTAAAATGTGGCGCAGGTCCCGTGCTTTGCTATGGCCCAGCTGTACAGAACAATGTACTTAAAATGATAATCCAAACTGCTGAAAAGCGAAAGTTGGCTTTTCAGCGCCAGGCAGTCTCCCGATCTACCGGCACAGACACGGATTCATTTGCCTATTCAGCCGAAGGAGTTGCCTCAGCCCTTATTTCACTTCCTTTGAAATACATGCACACTACGGTTGAGACAGTGCACAAAGATGATGTGGAAGGAGTCATTAACTTGATTTACGAAGTTTTACTTCAGGTGAAGCCCGGGCATGATTTCCGGTATATTAAATAGGAAGTCATTTAGCCGAAACCATCATTGATATTCTGAGCGAGCGAAAAACATTCACCGATCAGATGGGAAATGTTCTTAAGTTAGAACTTCCACTGAAACGGATTATTTCTCTGGTTCCATCACAGACTGAACTCCTCTACGATCTTGGATTGGATAAAGAAGTTGTGGGAATCACAAAATTCTGTGTTCATCCGCTTCATTGGTTGAAGGAAAAATCGATAATCGGAGGCACCAAGAAATTTCATTTCGAGACCATTGATCGCCTTCAGCCTGACCTAATTATTGGTAACAAGGAAGAAAATTATCTTGAAGGAATCGAGTTGCTGCAAAAGAAGTACCCCGTTTGGATGAGTGACATTGTCACTCTTGATGATGCACTTTCAATGATAACCTCGGTAAGTGAGATTATAGGAAAGCAAAATTCCGGAGCATCCATAGTCGAGCGGATAAGAAAGTCATTTAAAGAAATCAATCCCGGTAATGCCTCTGTTCTTTATTTGATTTGGAGAAAGCCATGGATGGGAGCCGGTAAAGGCACCTTTATCAATTCGATGCTGAAAATCATTGGCCTTGAGAATGTACTTCAAACGGAACGTTATCCTGAATTATCGGAAGAAGAAATAAAGGAAGTCAATCCAGAACTAATACTTCTTTCCTCAGAGCCATACCCTTTCCGGGAGGCGCATATTGAAGAATTAAAACGATTAGTTCCAATGGCAAAAATTATTCTTGTGGATGGCGAAATGTTTTCCTGGTATGGAAGCCGGCTTTTAAAGGCACCTGATTATTTCAAAAGTCTGACTTCTAAATTTCTTTAATTTGAAACCCCATCGCCTTCATGTCCTCCCAAAATCCGGGATAGGACTTGTTGACTACTTCAGGGCTTTCAATTATCAAATCCATAAGTGTGGCCAAAGGAGCCAGGCCCATGGCCATCCGATGATCATGATAGGTATTTATTGTTATCGATTTAGTTTTCGGGAAATGGCCGGGCACTAAGTTCCAATCAGAGTGTTCTTCTTGA
>JANNRV010000088.1:0-1834 GCA_031401775.1 Bacteroidia bacterium
CTGTCATTATTTTTTTGCCCATAGATGGGAACCTCCAGGCCATTGTAAGAATAAAAACTTGTGGGTGACGAAAACGGAGTGCCTGTAGAGTAGCTCCAGTTCATACCAAGATTCCAGCGCAAATTGAAATCATAAGCAAGAACAAAGTTGATTTGATGTGGCCGATCATAAAAAGCATTAAAGGGTTTCCCTTGGTTAAGGTCATTGAATTTTTGCCTTGTGCGAGAATAGGAGTATCCTGTCCATCCCCGTAAGCGACCTGCATCTTTCTTCAATTGAAGCTCAATCCCATAAGCATCTGTTGTGCCAAACCGGAGCTCGCTCTCCAATATAGGATTGAGTAATGTTTCAGCGTGTGACTCATAGTCAATTTGCTGTGTCATCTTTTTATAAAATGTTTCCGCCACCAAAGAGGTGCCCCATCGTTGTAAAGACCGATAGTATCCTAAGGTAATTTGATTGGCAGCCTCCGGTTTAATATTGATACTGCTGGGGAGCCACACTTCCAACGAAGTGAACGGGCTAATGGAGTTAGTTACCAGATGCACGTTTTGGATGTTACGGGAGAAGCTTGTCTTCAAGGAAGACCTTTCGTTCAATAAATAACGCAAGGTAACCCGAGGCTCAATGTTTATGTATTTTTTGTACTGCTCTCCTTTTTTGAAGTAAAGGGTATCCGTTGGATTTCTATTTTCGTCAAACACGAATTCAAAAGATTCCCCGATGTTTGCCCAGGTTGAAAAACGAATTCCATAATTAAGCCCCCAACGATGAGTAAGGGCTACTTCATGATTCGTATATAGTATCAACTCAGTTGAGTTTCTTATGGAAAGAGCCGGGACAGCCGGAAGTGGGACATTCGATTGAAGATTGCCCGGATTAAAGTTGTATCCGGTGATACCTAATCCAAAAGTCAACTCACTTTGTGGCGTGATAAAGTAATTGAAGTCTGTTTTAATGTTAAGGTTGGAGATGTGCGAGTTCCATCGTGTTCCGCTGGCAACATCGGTGTGAAGAAAATAATCATAGTTACTCCCCGCCACGGTTGTGTTGAGGAATAGTCGGTCGTTGAACAAGTGATTCCAGCGAAATGTAGCCGCTGTATTTTTCCAGGCAATTCCATTATTACTCGCAAAATAATTATCACCGCTTGTGTAAAGAGAGAAGAAGATATGATTCTTCGGATTGAGCCGAAAATTCATCTTGCCGGTCAAGTCATAAAAGTTGAATTGAGAGACATCCTTGTTAATAGCCTGTGCTAGCCATTTTAAACGGGAAACCCGAGCTGACACCAGAAAGGAACTGACATCTTTACGAATCGGACCTTCAACTCCTATTTTAGTGGATACCAAACCAACATTTCCCCACGCTTGCCGATACTGATCATTTCCTTTTTTTGTGCGAATGTTAAGGACAGAAGAAAGTCTGCCTCCGAGTGATGCGGGCAGGTCTCCTTTGTACAAGGTGATATCATTAACAACATCTGGAATGATGGTAGAAAATAAGCCCAGCAAGTGACTGGGATTATAAACAGGAGCATCATCAATGAGTATAAGATTCTGATCACGATTTCCCCCACGAACCGAGTAAAAAGTAGAACCTTCAGAATGCATTTTTATTCCCGGTATCGATTCCATGGATTTTACTACATCTATTTCTCCGAATAGCGCAGGTCGCTGCTCAACAGCAGTCAACCTTATGTTCATGCTGCTCGCTTGAATTTGCCCCGCCACATCTTCCGCCACACCGTTGACGAGAATTTCTTGCAGAACGGGCGGTTCTTCTGTCAGCAAAATATCTTCTTTCACGGAGGCAGTCAGCTCTATTGTTTTGA
>JANNRV010000089.1:0-9075 GCA_031401775.1 Bacteroidia bacterium
CAGTTGCAAGAACGTCACCACCCAGTTGCAAGAACGCCACCACCCAATGTCAAGAACGTCACCACCCAATTGCAAGAACGACACAACCCAATGTAAAGAACATCACCACCCAGTTGCAAGAACGTCACCACCCAGTTGCAAGAAGACCACCACCCAGTTGCAAGAAGACCACCACCCAGTTGCAAGAAGACCACCACCCAGTTGCAAGAACGCCACCACCCAATTGCAAGAACGCCACCACCGGGTTGCAAGGTCAACCCAAGGCTGTTCGACATCGCAGGGCAGGACGAACAGGAAGAGAATTGTAAATCCTATACTCCGCTTCGTATTCCCTTGCGTAGTCTGACGATTCTCCGGCATTATAAGACAACATAGCGAATCAGGAAAATATTTTTTTTCAGTTGAGAGAAAAAAGGCTTAAGAACGTGCCAATGCGTTTTAGGTTATAGCAAAATGAAAATATATAGTTTCATAAATAGTTGAAAAAAAAGCAACGCTGCGAAATGAGTTGCGTGATTAGGCATATAACACTAAAAATTACTGTTATGTCACACGTTAAAAACTTGCAGAACTTTGACAAGGTCATCGCGGTCTGCACCGGGTTGGGAGGCAACTATAACCCCGGACAACAAAACCTCAGTGTACAGGAACTGACCACCTTATTGAACAACGCACGCGCTGCGTATGAGTCGATGAAGGAAGCGCGGTCAGGTTACAAAGACGCGACTAATAATCGCGAAGTGATGTTTGAGGGAATAGACAAACTCGCTGCACGCATCCTCAGCGAGTTGAAGTCCTCAAACGTAAAGGAGCAAACCGTAGCCGATGCTCGGGAGATGACACGAAAGCTGGCAGGCCGCAAGGCAAGCCGTGATCCTGTTTCAACCGAACAACCGGCTGCACAAGAAACCCCAAAGAAGCGCAGAGCAAAGGGACTCGACTACGCTTCAATGGCAGACAACTTCGGCATCCTGGTGATGATCGTAAGTGAGCAACCCAACTACCATCCCAACAGGGAAGACCTGAAGGTGCAAGCCTTACAGGAAAAGTCGGAGCAGTTGCGTGTTGCTAACGCGAACGTGTCAACCGCCAGGGCGCAGTGGATGAACGCCAGTTGGTCGCTGAAAAACATGCTTTACACAAACCCGAGTAGTGTCTATGACACGTTGAAGGGCGTGAAGCAACAGATGAAGGCGATCTTTGGCTACAGCAGTGAGCCCCGCCACGCCATGACAAAGTTTCAGGTCATTAAACCCAAAACTCTGTGACAGGCTACGAAAAGTAAACCTCTGCACGCCAGTGCAGAGGTCCTTTTTCAAACATAACCCAACCTAAATACTACCCCCATGAAAACCTCCATCTACATTCCTGCCTTCCTCTTCCTGTGCGGAGCTGCGATAGGCATCCTGATCTATCGTGAGTTTCGCAAGGAGCCAAGAACCGATCCACAACAACTTACCCTGGAGCAGATACTCTATATAAAGGAGTTGCACCTGGTGAAGCACACCTACAACGATTTGTTTTTCCTTCATAAGAAGAACGACAAGAGCAAAGCCATCCGCGCTATGGTGCAAGTGCCCGTAACGGTAACGGCTTATATCAACCTTAAAGAGATTAAGCTTGTGAAACAAAACGATTCTATTTGCCAGATCATTCTGCCCCACGCGCAGTTGAATGACCCACAGTATTATATTGATAAGGCAGTAGTTCGCGAGACACGGTCATTTCAACTCTATGCCGGCAAGGATTTGTATCCACAAGTAGCGGGCTATATGAAAGATGCAGTAGAAGAACGCTCAACGGCAGTAAGCAACATGGCCATTGGCAGTCGCATTCTTGTGCAGGCAGAAGCGGAGGGCAAGCAATACATCGAACACCTGCTCACTACATTCGGCCATCAAGGTATTCACGTAACGTTTGGCGACCCTGAGATTGATAAAGAGGTAGAAAATTTTGAAAAGACACTACAGCATGATCCTGAAAAAATCAAAACTATTAAATCTTCGGGCAAATCTGAATCAGTTCAAAAAGAGCTCTGATTACTCAGAGCTTATAAATTTTTATATAGGACTCCTTATTTTACCAAAGCAGCAGGCGGTATTTAAGGACTAATAAAAACCATTTTTTAAGTTGTATCAAAACCCTTTCATAGTCAACCGAATCGTGAATAGAACATCATTTTTTTTCATACAACTCTGAAAAATCATCATGTTTTATTCTTAACTATCTTGCTATCTTTCGTCCCTAAATATCGATGTATGAGACTTTTTAAAATGAAGGGTGGCGTTCTGAAAAAGGCGCTTCCTATTCTGCTGGTGTTGGCGGTTGCGGCCTGTAAAAAAGAAAAGGAAGCCACCACGGCATTCGTTTTTGAGGTTCCCGTAACACCAGTAATACAACGCGATGTACCCATCTACCGAGAATTTGTGGGGCAGGTTTATGGCCAATCGGATATTGAAATCCGCACACGTGTTGATGGATGGATTACTGCCTTGTCCTTTAAAGAAGGAGGCTCTGTAAAAAAGGGGCAACTTCTTTACACGATAGATCCAATTCAATATCAAACAAAAGTAGATCAGGCAAGAGGTCAGCTGGCGGCTGCAGAGGCTACCTTTGTGAATGCCGATTCTAATTTAAAACGAATCAAACCGTTGGCAGAAATTAATGCCGTTAGTAAACGTGACTTAGATGCTGCGCTTGCAAATTTTGATGCGTCAAAAGCCCAGGTAGATGCTGCCAGGGCTAATCTTGAAAATCAAAAAATTGAATTAAGCTACACACGTATTACTTCACCTATTGATGGTGTCATCGGCATTAGCAAGATGCGCGAAGGAAATTATGTGGGTAGCTTGGGACCTAGCGGATTGCTCAATACTGTTTCTCAGATTGAAAGTTTGCGCGTTCGCTTCCCTATCGGTGAGCAAGATTTACTTCACATTCAAAAAATAAGGAAAGAGAATCCGGAAGAAGCCAAAAAAGAAATCGAAGCACATCTCATTCTTGCCGATGGTTCTGTATATCCGCATAAAGGATGGGTGAATACTACCGATCGTCAGATTGACTCTGAAACAGGAACCCTGACCATACAAGCCGATTTCCCAAACCCTGAACAAAACCTTCGACCTGGACAGTTTGTGCGTGTCCGATTAATTTTTGAAAACAGAAAAAATGCACTCATCGTACCCCAACGTGCTGTTACAGAAATGCAAGGAATTTTCCAGGTAATGACAGTTACTGCTGAAAATAAACTTCAGGCAAAAATTGTTCAGGCTGGTCAGCAGATCGGCAATGAGTGGATCATCGACTCAGGATTGGAGGTTACTGATCGCATTGCTTTATTGGGCAGTCAATTTATTCAGCCCAACACTATTGTAAAACCTGTTGCTGCGGATGCAAACCCTGCAGCTGGTGAGCCTGCAAAAAACTGATTGACAACTGATTTCAATAAAAACTTTTTATGGGTGATTTTTTCATAAGACGTCCGATCGTTGCCATGGTGATCTCGATTATGATCGTCATCATTGGCGGACTGGCATTACTAAGTGTCCCTGTATCACAATATCCGGAAATAACGCCACCTATTGTTGAAGTCCGCACCAATTATACAGGTGCAAATGCATTGAACATAGAACAGGCCATTGCAACGCCAATCGAACAAAAGGTGAATGGAGTAGAACAAATGCTCTACATGAAATCCACCAATGCGGCAGATGGTTCAATGGTGTTGAACGTAACCTTTGAAGTAGGCACCGACCTTGACAACGCCAGCATGCTTACGCAAAACCGGGTAGCTCAGGCTACTCCTATCTTGCCTGTTGAAGTAAAAAACTTTGGAGTGACGACTCAAAAATCTATGACTTTCCCGTTGATTTTGGTTTCGCTCACCTCACCTAAGGGTACGTATAAAAGTAATTTCATTGCCAACTACAGCAAGATCAATCTTGTTGATCAAATTGCCCGTATCAATGGCGTAGCACGCGTAACCGTCTTTGGCGGTAGCGATTACTCCATGCGTATTTGGATTAAACCCGATGTGCTGACGAAACTGAATCTTTCCGTTACCGATATCTCAAGTGCCATCCAATCGCAAAACGTAATTTCTCCTGGAGGAAAATTTGGGGCTCAGCCGGCACCACCGGGAACAGATTTTACTTACACGATTACCTTGCAAGATCGTTTAAAATCAGAGGAAGAATTTGGTAACATCATTATCAAATCAACATCCAGTGGTCAACAAGTCCGTCTTCGTGATGTAGCGAGAATTGAATTGGGCAGCGAGAATTATGATAACCTTTCGCGTGTAAACGGGCAGGACGGTGCCGTTATTCTGGTGTATCAAGTGCCCGGATCGAATGCACTTGCCGTTGCTGAGAGCATTAAAAAAACAATGGAAGAATCATCAGCACGCTTTCCTGTTGATCTTGAATATCAGATACCGCTTGATACAACACTTGCTGTGGATGCGGGTATAGAAGGTATTGTGCACACCTTGTTTGAAGCCATTCTCTTAGTGATTTTAGTTGTCTTTATCTTTTTACAAAACTGGCGCGCCACACTTATCCCCTTGATCACTGTACCCGTTGCCTTGATTGGAACATTTGCATTTTTTCCTTTGCTGGGATTTTCTGTTAATGTTCTTTCCTTGCTGGGCTTGGTATTGGCCATCGGTATTGTAGTGGATGATGCTATTGTAGTGGTGGAAGCGGTGATGCACAAGATCCAACATGGGATGACTCCCAAGGAAGCTACTAAGGAAGCAATGAAAGAAGTAACAGGCCCAATCATTGCTGTGTCATTAGTATTAATGGCTGTTTTTATTCCCGTGGCAATGACACCAGGAATAACCGGAAGATTATATCAACAATTTGCAATCACCATTGCCATCTCTGTTTTTTTCTCTACGGTCAATGCTCTTACCCTAAGCCCAGCACTGTGCGCCATGTTGCTGAAACCCAATCAAACGCCAGGCGGACTACTTGGAAAGTTTTTCGCTGGATTCAATACGTTCTTTGACAAATTCACAAACAGTTATACTGGATTCACAGGAGTGCTCGTCAAAAAATCTGTTCGCAGTATAATCTTCATCCTACTGATAGCGGTTGGAGCTGGCTACTTAGGCACAAAAGTTCCAGGCGGGTTTGTGCCTGAAGAAGATCAGGGATACATGATGGTGGGTGTCTTCCTTCCAGACGCAGCATCCATTCAGCGAACCGATGAGGTGATGAAAAAAATTGAATCGATACTTAAAAAAGAAGAATCGATTGATTATGCCACAGCAATTATCGGTAATGATTTACTTACCAGCACTAACTCACCGGCTCGAGCATTCTTTTTTATCTCCTTAAAGGAATGGGCCGAGCGACACGAAACTGCGGCAGAATTTACTGCCAAGCTCAATAAAATTTTATCTACACAAATTACAGAAGCAACAGTGTTTGCATTTGGTCCTCCTCCTATTCAAGGTCTTGGTCAGTCTGCAGGATTTTCTATCATGATACAAGATAAAGGAGGTAATGATGCGCGATACCTTGAAGTTGAAACTCAAAAATTTATGGCCGCTGCCCGTAAGCGTTCGGAAATTGGAAGGATATCAACCACCTACAGAAGCGGTGGTCCACAATACAAAATTAATGTTGACCGGGACAAAGCGTTAAAGCTTGGGATTGCATTGACGGAAATAAACTCTGCGCTAAGTGCTTACCTCGGTGGTTCATATGTCAATGACTTCAATCGGTTTGGACGTCAATACAAAGTGTATATTCAATCTGAATCACAGTACCGTGTGAAACCTGAAGATATTGCAAATTTCTTTGTACGAAATAAAGATGGTAAAATGGTACCGCTGTCCACCATTGCCTCCGTTGAAAAAATTACCGGACCTGATTTCACCACGCGATTTAATATGTATCGCGCAGCCGAAGTAGGTGGAGCACCAGCCGAAGGAGTTAGTTCTTCAGAAGCCATGAAGGCATTGGAAGAAGTAGCAGCCGAAGTATTACCACGCGACATGGGTTATGCCTGGACAAACGTGAGCTTTCAGGAAAAACAATCCGAAGGAAAAGCGGGGATTGTATTTGTGTTCGCTATCTTCTTTGTGTTTCTGATTTTAGCAGCGCAATATGAAAGTTGGTCGTTGCCATTCAGTGTTTTATTAGGAACACCTTTTGCCATATTTGGTGCATTCCTTGGATTATTCATCTGTAGTCTTTTCAATGCAGGTTATGTGAACAATGTTTTTGCGCAGATCGGATTAGTGTTATTGATTGGACTTGCTGCGAAGAATGCCATTCTGATTGTAGAGTTTGCCAAAGAAGAATATGAGAAAGGAACACCGTTGGTTGATGCCGCTTTACTGGCAGCTAAACTTCGCCTTCGACCAATTCTGATGACTTCATTTGCTTTTATTCTTGGAATCGTTCCGCTTCTGCGTGCATCCGGTGCCGGTGCCGAGGCTCGAAAAATTATGGGCATGACAGTGTTCAGTGGCATGTCCATCGCCACTATTTTAGGAGTCCTGCTTGTGCCGGTCTTATTTGTCGTGATCATAAAAATGAGTGGTGCTAAGCCTGCTCCAGCAGAAGTAAATGAATTAACTAAAGGAGGGCATTGATATGAAGAAGCTGCTTATACTCCTTTTTAGTATTACCGTATCCGGTTGTTTGGTAGGTCCTAAGTATAGCAGGCCTAAACTTGACCCGGCTCCCTCTTATGTGAATAAGAATGAATTTGTCACCGAGCAGGACTCCATTCTTAATTTAAAATGGTTTAAACTTTTTGGTGATGAGGTGCTGATAGGCCTGATTGATACAGCCCTTAAGAACAACCTTAACTTAAAAATTGCGATCGCACGAATAGAGGAAGGGCGTGCTTTATACGGATTTGCGAAGGCCGATCTTTTTCCAAAAATAGGATATTCCATAAGTGCAGGACAGAACAACCTAAGTGATGAAATTGGTTTAGGTAAAGTGGATCCATCCGCTAATTATCAAGCATTGGGAAATGTATCGTGGGAGATTGATGTATGGGGAAAAATCCGTCACTCTAATCGTGCAGCGCTCAATCAATTGTTGGCGAGTATAGAAGGAAAAAAAGCAGTTCAGTCCACTTTGGTAAGCGATGTGGCTTCGTTGTATTTTCAACTGCGTGATTTTGATAACCGATTGGACATTGCACAACGTACTGTAGAATCTCGTCAGGATTATTACAATAAAATGAAATCACGTTTTCAAGGTGGTGATATTTCTGAACTGGAGTTGCTTCAATCAGAACAGCAATTGCGCGATGCTCAAGCTGCTGTACCCAACTTTCAACGTCAGATCGCTTTCACCGAACATGCTTTGAATGTTTTATTAGGTCAACGTACGCTATCAATTAATCGAGGTCTCAAAAATATTGATCAACCACAAGCACCTGTCATTCCATCAGGTCTTCCTTCCACATTGCTGGCGCAACGGCCAGATGTAAAATTGGCTGAGTATACTTATGTAGCCGAAGTTGAACGCATAGGTGTTGCTCAGGCTTTGCGTTTCCCATCCCTTTCATTGACAGCTGTATTAGGTGCTGCCAGCAGCGACTTGTCTACACTTACCGGAGATGGTGCAGTAACCTCTCAAATTACTGGAGGTTTATTAGGACCAATCTTTAATTTTGGAAAAAACATACGCAGATTAGAAGCCCAACGCAAAGTTGCTGAGCAATCGATGTATAACTATGTAAATACGTATTTGATTGCGCTTGCCGATGTAGAAAACTCTTTGGTTGCCGTTCAAACCTTCCGTACAGAATATGAAGCACGTCAATTGCAGTTTATTGCCGCACAAAGAAACCTCGAACTCTCCCGCGCACGTTACGACAATGGCTTTACTTCTTACCTTGAAGTGCTGATCGCGGAAAGTAATTTGTTTTCAGCATCATTGTCTGCTTCTTCCGTTCGCGCACAGCAACTCAGTGCTTCTGTTACGTTGTACAGATCGTTGGGTGGTGGATGGGAGTGAGATGGTAATTGGTGATCAGTGATTGGTAATCGATATTTAGCGTCTGACACTGAATACTGATTACCAAAATGAATTTGATACAACATTTGCGGCTAAACCAATCGGAATAATTTCATCCGGTGCTAAAGTCTCAAGTTTTAATCAGGCTTCAACTGTTAATATAAATATGGTTAACACAACTCGATATAGCGTATTTTCTTATTGCAGTTTGTTCGCATTGACATTTTTTCTCATGACAAAACTGTTTCCGTAACCGTAGGGGCAATCACCAGCCAGGTACTTCAATTAAAACCTGATTTTTCAAATCCTTTTGGTGGTGGCGGTGCTACCTTATTAGCGCCAATTTATCAAGGGGGGAGTATAAAAGCCAACATCGAAATACGCACCGCAGAACAGAAGCAGGCAGTAGCCGAGTATGCGCGCGTGGCTTTAAACGCTATCGTTGATGTTGAGAATGCCCTTGATGCAGTTCAATCTATAGAAGAGCGTGAAAAGTATTTACTCCTGGCTGTGAACAGTAATCAGAGAGCATTACAACTAGAACAACAATCCTATGAAATAGGTAAAACCGACCTCCGCAGTGTTTCACGTCAACAGCTCGACTTGTTCGCTTCGCAAATAAGCCTGTTACGCATACAAAGTGAAAAGATAGCACAGCGAATAAACCTGTACCTGGCACTAGGTGGGAATATGTAATCGCTGCCGTGTGGCTTATACAGAAAAATGTAGTTTGTATTTGGGTGAAGCCATTGCTGGAAGAGATGATTTTTAGAAAGCAAGCGATAATTTATATACCTTTATTGTAGCTATTAAATTTAATAACTATGTCAAAAATCTTCCGCTTTTCTATAATTATTGTGGTCATAACAACTTTTATTAATGCACTGGCATTTATTGCTGTCGGTTGTTATAGAAGTATCCATGCTTATATCCTTCTTGCACAGACCGGAACAGATGAGCGGCCTGGTCTTCATATTGTGGAGTCACTTGATACCTTTTTGGTGGCATTCGTATTTCTTATCATGAGCCTTGGCTTCATGAAACTATTTGTGCCCGATTTCTCATGGTTTAAAGGAATTGA
>JANNRV010000090.1:0-36572 GCA_031401775.1 Bacteroidia bacterium
GACTCCGATTTTTGTTCCAAGGGACTTTAAGGAAAAACTGATCAAGGCATCTGATAACATCATTGATTTTTTGATCCGACCTGATTTTAAAAAACTAACGGAGAAGGCCATTCCAAAAAATCTGTTTGTCCCTAACGAAACCAATCATACACTTTTCCTGGCATTGGATTTTGCCATCGTAAAAGATAGCTCGGGTGAGTTAACTCCACAACTTATCGAAATGCAGGGATTCCCCTCACTGTTTGGATTCCAGAATTTTGTGGGAGAAAAATTCAAAGAACATTTTCAAATACCCTCTCACCTGTCCAATCATTTTGATCTTACTCCGGAAACTTATCAGGCTAAACTTAAAAAAGTATTGCTCGGGAAACATAAGCCTGAGAATGTCATTCTTTTGGAAATCGATCCGCTAAGTCAAAATACGGCCATTGATTTTGTGATCACCCAGGCTATTACCGGAATCGCCCCCGTGCACATTGGTGATTTGATTCGGGAGGGAAGGAATCTATTTTACAAAAAGGGTGATAAAAAAATACCGGTTCATCGCATCTACAATAGAGTCATCTTTGATGAGTTGGTGAAGCGCTCTGATCTTCAGCTTCAGTTTAATCTTACTGAGGACGTAGCTGTGGAGTGGGCAGGGCATCCTAACTGGTTTTTCAGGATCAGTAAATACACTATGCCATTTATCAAGAGCCCCTATATTCCAGAATGCAAATTTCTCGATGAATACACTTCATTTCCTTCTGATCTGGAAAATTATGTTCTTAAGCCACTCTTTTCATTTTCAGGATCAGGCGTAATTTTTCATGTTACTCAAAAAGATATTGATAACATTCCTCAGGCCGAAAGGGAGAACTTCATGCTCCAACGCAAAGTGCATTACGAACCCATCATTCAAGCACCGGACGGAATGGTGAAGACGGAAATACGCCTTCTGTTTTTATGGGATGAGGGCGAATCAAGACCTCAGTTAGTTACCAATCTGGCCCGCCTGAGTCGCGGAGATATGATTGGAGTCAAATTCAACAAAGACAAAACCTGGGTTGGAGGATCGGTTTGCTTTTTTGAGCCTTAGTTGATCCCTCCTTAAAATGTCCTCACATCATTTTGTAAAGGAAGATCAGGAACCAGCATTAATTATTTGGGATGCCTCAGCGGTTTCTTTTGAAAAGATTAGGAATTATTGGAATGGAGCCCCACGGTTATTGTAATGGAACTGGCTCTTAACATAGTTTTATCTTGGGAAATAAAAATTGATGTTGCAATCGTCTCTGCCTCGGCTGTTGATAGCTGGAAAAAAGTGCTTCATGAACAGGGGCCTCTTAAACTACTTAGCTATTCTGAGGAAGAACCTCTTACCTCAGCGTTCCATTTTTTACTTTCCACTAAACAGCGCTCCACTCATCTTGTGGCCTCTTGGAACAAAGACTTGTCTTCTTTAATCACACCATTTCAAGACAGGCTTTCAGTAGTTATTATAGCAGGACATCTTCGATGGTCGTTTATTCCTTCCGGGAAGTTTGAAAAGTGGATGCCGGCAAACAGCCCGATTGAAACTTTCAGTCTTATCGGGACAACTGAAAAATCATTTACTTCGGAAGAAGGTATTTTTATCCTCGAAAGGCAATCTCCCTTTTGGATCGGAACAGAGTGGTAATTGTATTATCGAATTGCCTTCACCATCCTATCCTTTCCGGCCATGTCCTTTATTACTTCTACTGAATGATAACCTAGCGCTGACAAAAGATTAACTGTTTCGTTACCAAACATTTCATTAATCTCAACGAATAATAATCCTCCTTGTTTTAGCGATACAAGCCCCTGCCGGGCGATCGCCTTGTAGAATAATAGTGGATCGCTATTAGAAACAAATAAGGCAAGAGCCGGCTCATGATCCAATACATTTTTTTTCATTGTTAATTTTTCACCTTCTGTAATATAGGGTGGATTGCTCACGATGATATTAAGGTCGTTGATATCGGATATGGATTGCAAGATACTTTTCAACTTGAAATCAACAATCGCATTATTCCTTATGGCATTTACTCCGGCCACTTTCAGGGAGTCTTCACTTACATCGATACCCACTACTTTTGAATTTGGAATCTCCAGTGCCAATGTAATGGCGATGCAACCACTTCCTGTTCCAACATCCAAAATCTTTGGCGACCGAAGTCCCACATCCACTACTTGGCGTACTAAAAGTTCCGTTTCGGGTCTTGGAATAAGAACAGAAGGGTTAACGATAAACTTCCTTCCATAAAACTCTGATTCCCCAAGAATATATTGAATTGGTTCTTGCTTGTTAATGCGATTAATGAATTCATCAAAGTGAGTTTGATCGAGGTCGGCCTTCTTCTCACTCATAATATTCTTCCTATCCCATCCCAATTGGTTTTCTAAAAGCAGGTAAATAATGGAATGGATTTCCTCCTTGCTTTCTGGCAATACCACTTTTGAAACCAGATCATGAAAAAGTTCTTTGGAATTGGTCATGGCGAAAATGATCTTTGCAATGTTAGCTAATCTTGATGACACCGGACGAACTGTACATGCAAAGGGCCTTTGAATTGGCCACACTGGGGAGGGGCAATGTGAGCCCTAATCCGCTGGTGGGCTGCGTGATTGTCTCTGGTGACAAAATAATCGGTGAGGGATGGCATCAAAAATATGGAGAAGCCCATGCCGAAGTGAACGCCATTCGCTCCGTCAATGATGTAGCATTGTTGAAGCAGTCAACTGCATATGTTAATCTGGAACCTTGTTCGCATACGGGAAAGACTTCACCCTGCGCTGATTTGTTGATTCATTCTTCGATTAGAAAAGTGGTGATTGCCAATGAAGATTCAAATCCTCTAGTGGCCGGAAAGGGAATAAAGAAATTACAGGAGGCAGGAATAGAAGTGATTAAAGGAGTTTTGGAAAAGAAAGGTCGCGAATTAAATCAACGGTTCTTCACGTTTGTCGAAAGTGAACGACCTTATATCATTCTCAAATGGGCCCAAACTGCTGATGGATTTATGGCAAGAGAAAACTATGAGTCACGTTGGATCAGCAATGAATTCTCCCGTCAGCTTGTTCATCGCTGGAGAAGCGAAGAAGATGCTGTGCTTATTGGTACGAAGACGGCAGCCCATGACAACCCTCATCTTAGTGTTCGAGATTGGTCTGGTAGAAATCCCCTTAGAATTGTAATCGATCGTTTTTTACGGCTTCCTAAAACGCTTCATCTTTTTGACAAATCGCAAAAGACAATCTGCTACAATTTATTAAAACATGAAGAGCACGACAATCTGATTTATATTCGTTTAGACGAAACTAATTTTATGGATCATCTGATCCATGACTTGTTTCAACGTAAAATTCAATCAATCATTGTAGAGGGCGGTGCACTGACTTTGAATCTTTTTATTCGATCAGGGCAATGGGACGAAGCTCGCATTTTTAGTTCAACCCGCTCTTTTGGTGTTGGAATTGAAGCTCCTGTTCTTAAGGGTAACCTCCTTGTAGAAGAAGCTATATTCGATGATACGTTAAAAATTTACCGACATGGAAAGAATAAACATCGGCAGTAAACTCAATTTATTTCAAGATCACTGGAATCCGAGAATCATTGGGGAATTGAATGGACAACATGTAAAACTTGCCAAACTTAAAGGCGAGTTCATTTGGCACAGCCATGAAAAAGAAGACGAACTATTTTATGTATTGAAGGGCAGTCTTAGAATGGAATTTCGAGATCGGATTGAAATTCTCCAGGCCGGTGCATATGATTATTGTGCCGCGAGGTGTAGAACATAAACCGGTTGCAGAAGAGGAGGTGCATGTAATGTTGTTTGAACCTGCCTCCACGATAAACACCGGGGAGCTTGAAAATGAACGGACAAGAAAAAAGTTGGAGGTAATCTAAAATCGAAGGTATAGCCTGAACCCGGTACCCGTCAGAAAAAAGTTGGTTTTAATCCGGGAAGAAAACTTCTTATTGTAAACATCAAGCGCATTATTAGCATGCTTTTGAAATGCCTTATTTAAAGGGATTGAGCCCAAAATAAGAGCAGCGCCACCGGCAACCAAACCCCATTCCGGATCGCCTCCTGAAATAGCGGAAATCACTGGCACTCCTACCAAAATAGCTCCCGAGAACCCCATAACTCCTGCAATATTATAGTTCCTCTTGGCAAGTTTAAATTCTTCATAAGCGAGTGGTGTTTCTCGCAAGATTTCTAACACTTGTCGAGGGCTTAAAGTAAGTGTATCCATCTCAAATTTAGCCCCGCCAAAAGTCTTGACAAGCGTTATTTCACTAGCCGTTTGAGCAAGCACTATCATAGAGAAAAAGCTAAAGACAATAAGGAGCGTATTTTTTTTCAATGAGTTCTTTATTAATGAACAAAACTAAACAAAATAATGCGAGGCATTTATCGCATTAGCAAGGTTTGGGAAAGGACTGGGCAAACTCTGATTTTAGGGACTTAGTACAACCCGATTGCCATCGCAGGTACTAGCGATTATCTTAAGAGTTCACGGGAAATAACCATCTTTTGAATCTCTGTTGTGCCCTCATATATCTGAGTGATTTTGGCGTCTCGCATCATTCGCTCCACGTGAAATTCTTTTACATAGCCATACCCCCCATGAATTTGAACTGCCTCAGTAGTCACTTCCTGCGCAATCTGAGAGGCATAGAGTTTGGCCATAGCTGCGGCCTTCACAAAATCTTTCTTCTGATCTTTCAGAATAGCGGCTTGCCAAATCAATAATCTCGCTGCATCAATCTTTGTGGCCATATCGGCCAATTTAAACTGAATAGCCTGATGCTCCATAAGGTGCTTGCCAAAGGCTTTTCGTTCTTTAGCATACTTTAATGCTAATTCATAAGCACCCGATGAAATGCCGAGTGCCTGAGAGGCTATACCAATTCGGCCCCCATTGAGTGTGGTCATGGCGAATGTAAATCCAAACCCCTCATCACCAATTCTATTTTTCTTGGGAACTTTAACATCCGTAAACATTAGCGAATGTGTATCCGATCCGCGGATTCCCATCTTATCTTCTTTCTTACCAACCACAAATCCCGCCATACCGCGCTCAACAATTAATGCATTGATCCCTTTGTGCTTTTTTTCAGGATGGGTTTGTGCTATGACTAAATAAACACTGGCACTGCTCCCATTCGTGATCCAGTTCTTTGTGCCATTGAGCAAGTAGTAATCTCCTTTATCTTCAGCGGTGGTTCGCTGGCTGGTGGCATCTGATCCGGCCTCAGGCTCTGATAAGCAAAATGCTCCAATGGATTCACCCGTTGCTAATTTCTTTAAATATTTTTCCTTCTGCTCTTCTGTTCCAAATCGTTCGAGACCCCAGCATACTAATGAGTTGTTAACTGACATACAGACCGAAACAGATGCATCGATCTTTGAAATCTCTTCCATAGCTAATACATAGGAAATGGTATCCATTCCCCCACCATTATATTTCGGGTCTACCATCATTCCCATGAATCCAAGGGCACCCATTTTTTTTACCTGTTCTGCAGGAAACTTTTGATGTGTGTCTCGTTCAATAACACCCGGCATCAATTCAGTTTGAGCGAATTCGCGGGCCGCAAGTTGCACGGCTATTTGTTCTTCAGTAAGATCAAAGTTCATGGCAAGGCTTGATGGTTTAGTAGTTTTAAAAATACAACAAATAAAAAGCCCGAGGGTTAGCTCGGGCAATAATTAAATAATGAAAAGCCATGATCCATTAGTCACGATCCATTCCCAAATACATCATTACGTAGTAGATAAGGGTTGTGATAGCTGCTATGGCAGCCACTACATAAGTCATCGCGGCCCATTTTAGCGCATCCTGTGCCATATCATATTCGCCAGTTGTAACAATATTCCTGGTCTTTACCCAAGCCAATGCCCTGCGACTTGCATCAAACTCTACTGGCAATGTCACCAAGGCAAACAAGGAAAAAGCTGCATAGCAGGCAATAATTATCAGCAACGCTGTTTTCATGGGTAGGATGCTGGATGCAAAGATGGATCCGAAGATCATCGCCATCATCATAAAGTTAAGAACCTTTGCACTGATATTCTGCACGGGTACCATAGCCGAACGAAATTGCAGCATGCTGTAGGCATTTGCATGCTGCACAGCGTGACCACATTCGTGGGATGCAACCGCAGTCGCAGCAGCATTCCTTCCATGAAATACACCTTCGCTCAGATTCACCGTCTTGGTAGCGGGGTTATAATGATCAGTCAATTCGCCTTCTACACACGTAACTTGCACATCACCGATACCATTATCGGTCAACATAAGCCTCGCAATTTCAGCTCCTGTCAAATCACGTGTTAAGTGAACCTGTGAATATTCTTTGAATTTACTTTTCAATCGTGAACTCACCATCCATCCGATTGCCATAAAAAATAATCCTATAAATAAAGCACCCATAGTATTTCTGTTTGTTTATGTTTTTTTAATTTTTTCTACAATTCGGGTAGTAGAATAACCCGGAACAAAATCAATAGTTTTGACTTGCCCCCCATGGCGGATTACAACATCTGCGCCAACGATATTTTCTGTCAAATAGTCACTGCCTTTTACAAGAATATCAGGTACAAGTTCTGAAATCAAATTTAAAGGCGTGTCTTCATTAAAAAAAACAACAAGGTCAATAAATTGAAAGGCTGCCAGGATTCGCGCTCTGGAGTTTTCATCCTGAATGGGTCTATCAGGGCCTTTAAACCGACTTACGGAATCATCTGTGTTCAAACCAAGAACTAGTTTATCGCCTAGATTTCTAGCCTTTTCCAGATAGTCTACGTGGCCCAAATGAAGAATATCAAAACAGCCATTTGTGAAAACCACCTTCTGACCTGTCGCTTTCCAATCGGCTACCGTTTTTTTCGCTCCAGCAAGTGATTTTATTTTTGACTCGGTTTTCTCCATCGGATGATCAGATAACTTACAATCAAAGATACTACTCCTGCGATAATCAAAATGAGTGTCTGCCAGGCATGGAAGATAAATGTAAACGCAATGGCGTCCGGCTTCGCAAGGTTATAAAGCATCACCAGTCCCAAGGGAACCAAGGTGTGATACGATCCGGCCCCTCCTGGAAGCGGTGCCGCCATGGCAATTGCCCCAATGGCAAATAATGTCATCACCGCTCCAAACCCTAATACGGCTGTCTCAGGGAAAGCAAGAATGACACAATAGCTCATGAGAAAGTAGAGCCCCCATATAGCGATAGAATAGAAAATGAACAGAAATTTATTTTCTAATCGGAAAACGGAAAGTAGCCCTTCTTTAAAACCCAGTACTATCTTCTTAAGCTTTTCATTTTTACGCAAAGAATAAAGACCGATTAAAAATCCGATACCGATAACGGCCAAAACAATTACCCAGGTGGGGATTGAAAATCCTTTTCCGGAAGAAAAATTCAATGTATCAATAAAAGCCATCAGCTTATCCCACTCTACCAAAAACGAAATGAGAATAAGTATCAGCAAACAAAGAACATCTACTATTCTCTCTACCACTACGGTACCAAAGGAAGTTTCAACCGGAGTCTTTTCAAGTTTGAAAAGATTATAGCATCGAGATACTTCGCCCCCACGTGGGACTGCCAGATTAACAAGATACCCAATCATGAGAGAAAGAAAGCTACTCGATAAGCTGACTACGTTACCAGAAGGCACTAAAAGCATTTTCCACCGAACCGCACGAAGGATATGGCTGGCAATCGTAATTCCTGCCATTAACAAAAGGAATCCTTTATCCGCCTTCTCCCATACTTGCCAAATAAAGTCAGCCTTGTTTCCTCCTTCTCCCACCTGAAGTCCTCGCAGCGAAAGCCACAGCAAGCCTGCCGTGAGCAGGATCATGATAACATATTGAAAGAAGGCTTTTAATTTTGAATTCAATTGTATTTCAGTTTGCCTTCTTGAGCGGACCAAAACAAGATGTCAATTTTCATTGACAAACATATTGTCAATCAAACGAACTTCACCTACAAAACCTGCAATCAGCATAATACAATTGGTTGAGCTGCTAACGCTATCAAGTACAGTTAAGTTTTCAGCATTTGCTATCTCAAAATATTCCAATCGAACACCTGGTAAAGAGTCAAACATTAACTTTATTTTATTCTTCACCTCTTTTAAATTTCTCCCTTTTAGCAATTCTTCTCTTGCCAGTTGGAGTGATCGAAAAAATACCAACGCTTTAGTTCGCTCTTCCGTATTCAATCGAAGGTTCCGTGATGACATTGCTAAACCATCGACCTCTCGAAGGGTAGGTATAAAAGGGAGTTCAATATTGAATTTAAGTTCCTCCACCAACCGACTGATGATTTTAAATTGTTGAAAATCCTTTTGTCCAAAGTAAGCCCTATCCGGCTGAATAATATTAAAAAACTTGGAGACAACTAATGCCACTCCGCTAAAATGCCCGGGTCTGAATTCTCCTTCCAACAATTTATCCAAGAAGCCAAAGTCTAGTTTTAAGCTTCCTTCATTCTTATACATCGTGAGATTATCCGGAAGGAATAGAACATCGCAGCCACCTTGCTGGAGCATTGTAATGTCCTTTTCAACAGTCTTTGGATATTTTGCCAGATCGGTTGTGTTGTTAAACTGGGTTGGATTAACGTAGATGCTACAAACCGTTAGATCGTTTTGTGCCCGCGAAGCGCCAATCAGAGATAGATGGCCATCGTGAAGGGCACCCATTGTCGGTACTAAACCAATTGATTTCTGATTCGTCCTTATGATCTTTAAAAACGCCCTTAGTGGCTTAATTTCCTTGAAAATTTCCATTTAGGCCTCTTTTTGAAAGGTGGCAAATATAGACTTTATAAGTTAAGTTCAGTTGAATAGGGGGTGAATTTTGCGTACTTTTGTGCCTCGTTTCTCTGTTCTTTTCTGTAAATCCAATTATTATGTCCAAAATCCGCATTTTATATGTTGCCAGTGAAATCAACCCATTCCTCCAGACTTCAGAGGTGTCAGACTTCGTGAGGAAACTCCCTCAGGCAATGCAGGAAAAGGGAATGGAGATTCGCATTCTGGTACCCCGATTTGGATTGATTAATGAAAGGAAAAATAGATTGCATGAAGTCGTCCGGCTTTCAGGGATTAACATCTCTGTAGGTGACGAAGAGAAGCCCTTGATTATTAAAGTAGCTTCTATCCCTAATGCCAAACTTCAGGTTTACTTTATCGATAATGAAGATTATTTTCATCGCAAATCCGTTTTCCATGATAAGGAAAATAAGTTTTACGAAGACAATGATGAGCGCGCGATATTCTTCTGTAAGGGAGTGATTGAAACCGTGCGCAAACTAGGATGGGCCCCGGACATCGTTCATTGCAACGACTGGATTACTAGTTTCATTCCTTTGTATTTGAAAACAACCTATAAAAACGATCCGTTGTTTAAGAATACAAAAACAGTATTCACGATTTACAACAATAGCTTTACTCACAAGTTTAAAGGCGACCTGATGGGGAAGGTCAAAATGATTGATATTGAAGATAATATGCTTGGGCACTTAAAATCAGCCGATTATGAAGGCTTCGTGCGTCTTGGTGCTCAGTTCTCTGATATAGTTTCCACTGCAGGAGACAATAAAAAGATGGAGAGTATGGTTAAGAAGTTGAAGGAAAAGGAAAAGAAAGTTGAGATGTTTGAGAAAGATGAGAACTACACTGAATCCTTCTATAATTTATATAATGAACTCGTTGGGTAGGATTGCGGGGCAATTTCTTTTTGTAGCTGTCATTCTTTTTTCCTGTAAGGAAGATACAAGCTTTCTTGGGTTTAAGAAAGCACAAAGTAAGTTTAAGGTTTCTTACGTTGAAATTCCCATAACTGCATCTGTGATGACGATTGACTCGTTAAATACAGTCAATGAACCTCCTTCTACCATAGACACTAAAAGACTCCTTGTTGGACAATATTTTGATGATAAGATGGGGATCATCAATTCAGAAGCCTACTTCCAATTCCGCCCGTTGGTCCAAAAAGTATCTATTCCTGCGGATGCCGTAGTCAATGAAATTTTTCTTACGCTTACTTATGATTACTATTACTATGGATCTAAGGATGTAGTCAGCTCTAATTTTTTTGTCCACGAATTAACAGATACCCTTTTCATTCTTAAGGACTACAATTTCAATTCAACCACAAACTATGATCCTAATCCAATAGGGTCTGTATCAACAGTGATTGACGTTGTGGCAAAAGATTTTGATAAAAATTTTAAAGACAATAATGATGTAAATACTACAAACGATCATATTGATACCTTAAACATTGGATTAAACGCAGGCTTTGGTCAGCTTTTACTCGAATCCGCCAAAACCTCTTTAGAGACTGATTCGAATTATCCTGATTTTTTTAAATTCACCGGAGAATTCAAAGGCCTTGCTCTTGTCTCCTCGTCCGCCAATAAGGTTTTTGGATTTGATCCACGCAATGATGGGAAAAAGAATTTTTCAAAGCTCATTCTTATTTACAAATATACCGTTGACGGTGCTGAGAAAAGGAGTAAGCTGGAGTATGTCGTTTTTAACGGAGCCGTTGGAAGTACAGTAGGATTTAATAGGATTGAAGCAGATCGCTCTTCAACCCTGCTTGCGGGACAGACTCCTTTTAAAGAGTTTTCCCCATCCGATAATCTTTGCTACATACAGGCAGGCAACCCTATTGTAACAAAACTTGACTTTCAGAAGTACTTTGATTATGTGGACACCATTCCCAATATTATTCTTAATTCAGCGGAACTTGTTATAGACCCAATAGAATCTGCAACATTAGCGCCCCCCTCTACTCTTGAATTAAGAGTACTGAATGATGACAATACGTTTAAAAAGAGCTCCGATTTAATTCCGTCCGCCTATCTGGGATCAGTTTTGTATGATAATAATGACTACGTTAATCTGGTAAGTGATACACGAAATAGTTATTCAATGAATCTGTCCACCACCGATGAAATTTCACGCTATGGAGGTTTCTTAACAGATTTTACACAACTTCTCTATCAAACCCGGAAAGATGAAGATCGTTTTCAAAACTTTGCCATCGTTCCACTTTCTCCAGGTTTTGGCAAATCAGTAAATCGATTGATCTTCAACAAAAATAAAGTCACGTTGAAAATCTATTATACAACACCAATTTTAGACTTACAATAACCAAGTTCTATGTGCGGAATAGTCGCTTATGTTGGGCCTCGTCAGGCCCATGAAGTAATTATCAAAGGATTGAAGCGATTGGAGTACCGTGGGTATGACAGCACAGGGATTGCCTTGCTTAACGGTGCATTGAATATTTATAAAAAGAAGGGCAAGGTTTCCGAGTTAGAAGATTATATCAAAGGAATGAGCCTTGATAGTCATATTGGAATGGGGCATACCCGATGGGCAACACATGGCGAACCAAATGATGAAAATGCCCATCCTCACTACTCGGCAACAAAGAAACTAGCCATTATCCACAATGGCATAATTGAAAATTATAACTCTCTCAAGCAAGACCTCCTAAAGAAAGGTCATACGTTTCTTAGTGATACAGACACTGAGGTTTTCATCCATTTTATTGAAGACATTAAAGAAAAAGAAGGATGCCCTTTGGATGAGGCCGTTCGGCTTGCATTGACAAAAGTCGTTGGTGCCTATGCCATTGTTGTCATGTCTTTGGAAGACCCTGACTTATTAATAGCAGCCCGAAAAGGCAGCCCGCTGGTAGTAGGCGTTGGAAAGGGAGAGTTTTTCATGGCCTCTGACGCCACACCTATTGTGGAGTACACGAATGAAGTAGTCTATCTCAATGATCAAGAACTTGCCATTGTCAACAACGGAAAGCTGACAATCAAGAACACGGCCAACCTGCCGCTGACTCCCTATGTGCAAACAGTCGACCTTGAATTAGAGGCTATCGAAAAAGGAGGTTACGAGCATTTCATGCTTAAGGAGATATTTGAACAACCACGATCCATTAAAGATTGTATGAGAGGGCGTCTTGATTCAGCCTCAGGAAGGCTAATACTAGGCGGTTTGAGAGAATATTTAAACAAACTTATTCATGCCGACAGAATCCTGATTGTAGCCTGTGGCACTTCATGGCATGCGGGTTTGGTCGCTGAATATTTCTTTGAAGAGTTTTGTCGTATCCCCGTTGAGGTGGAGTACGCTTCCGAGTTTCGTTACAGAAATCCGATAATCCGCGAAGGAGATGTTGTCATTGCCATTTCACAGTCAGGTGAGACGGCAGATACGCTCGCTGCAATCGACCTGGCTAAGTCCAAAGGC
The DNA here is from genome assembly GCA_031401775.1 of Bacteroidia bacterium. Taxonomy (GTDB): domain Bacteria; phylum Bacteroidota; class Bacteroidia; order Cytophagales; family Cyclobacteriaceae; genus ELB16-189. The sequence continues at coordinate 12,309 of JANNRV010000090.1, forward strand.
GCCATTATTTTTGGTGTTTGTAATGTTGTTGGCTCTTCTATTCCTCGTTTAACCCATGCAGGAGCTTATACTCATGCAGGCCCCGAGATAGGAGTTGCAAGCACCAAAGCTTTTACTGCTCAACTCACCGTGCTCAACATGATTGCTTTGATTGTTGCACAAAAGAAAGGAACAATCACGGAGCAAAAGTTTCATGAACTTCTTGTTGAAATGGAAAACATTCCTGCAAAAGTTGAACGTGCTTTACTGCACAATGACAAAATCAAAGAAATAGCAGAGACGTTTAAGAATGCCACAAATTTCCTTTACCTCGGAAGAGGTTATAATTTTCCTGTAGCCCTTGAAGGGGCTCTTAAGCTAAAAGAAATCTCCTACATCCATGCTGAAGGCTATCCGGCAGCGGAAATGAAACACGGACCTATTGCTTTGATTGATCAGGAGATGCCGGTAGTTTTTATTGCCACAAAGGATAGCTCTTACGAAAAGGTTGTCTCCAATATACAAGAGGTGAAAGCTCGAAAGGGGCGCGTGATAGCCGTAGTAACCGAAGGGGATAAGTTGATTTCTAAAATGGCTGAATTTACAATTGAAGTTCCTGCGACATTGGAAGCCCTTATGCCTATGGTTTCTGTTGTTCCATTACAACTTCTCTCTTATCATATTGCTGTGTTGCGAGAATGCAATGTTGATCAGCCAAGGAATCTGGCTAAATCAGTTACTGTTGAGTAAGTAAGTATTCCTTTTTTAACAGCGGACAGATTTTGTATCGTTCGTCTTTGGTGTCATCATAGATGGCGGCAAGCAGTTCATAAACATTCTTAACTCCAATTTTTTGGCACCACTCAAAAGGTCCGAATGGATAATTTGTCCCTAATTTCATCGCTAAATCAATATCTTCCTTACCAGCAGTCCCTTCTTGAACTGTATAATATGCTTCATTTACTATCATGCAAATTATTCTCGGTGTCACCAAACCAACACGATCATCCACTATTTGAAATCCGGTTCCAAGCTCTTTGCAAGTAGTTATTAAACGAGATTCCTGATCCTGCCTAAGCATACTTACCTCCAAAATTTCTCTGTCCAGAAATGTAGGTAATCCTGCAAAGCCAAATACTGAACTGTTGATTTGCTTTTTAAAAGAGCTGGTAAGTTGTCCAAGGCTTATTTTTGATGTGTTCAAAAACACAGTCACCTTGGACAAATCTCTATACAATTCCATTTCGGCCTTGTCTCTCTCAATTGTAAAATCGAAAATCACATTCATTTCGGAGATCTCCTTCTTTGCCTCTTGATGGGTATTCGCAAAGCCATACCTGTGGTGATCTTTAAACTTGGACTGACACTCTTTAAAATTAGCCTCTTCACCGATGACAAGAATATTCATGCTTTAAGATTAAACAGGATCCGGGGAATTTTAGATATTTGAATCAAAAGTAAAGAAACCCAATCCCGATGTCAAAAATTGTTATTTACGCTTCCAATGCACCCGAGCCCATCGGTCCTTATAGCCAAGCTATTCAAGCAGGCAATATGCTCTTTATGTCAGGTCAAATTGCCATTGAAAAGTCTACCGGTCTATTAGTGACCACTAATATAGTTGACGAAACCACATTGGTAATGAAAAATTTTGGTGAGGTGCTTGCCGCTGCGGGAATGAATTTTTCACATGTGGTAAAGTGTACCATCTTTCTTAAGGACATGAGTCAATTTTCCCAGGTGAATGAGGTGTATGGCAAGAGCTTTCCTAGCCAACCTCCGGCAAGAGAAACCGTAGAAGTAAGCCGACTGCCAAAGGATGTAAATGTTGAAATATCCTGTATTGCGGTAGGGTAAATTTAGGAGGTGCGGCCTTCCTTCGTTTCTTCTTTTGAGCCACACTTTAAATTGTAAATAAACAAGGCTGAGGTCTTGCTAAAAGCACTTCTTTCATCACCGTGCACAAGTTTTCCTTACCTTTACTTTCTGTCTAGAGCAGGCTTGCGAATATTTTTTTGCAGCATTCATTATTAAAAATGAAAAAAGTCAGAGTTCGATTTGCGCCCAGCCCAACCGGTGCCTTGCATATTGGTGGAGTTCGTACCGCTTTATACAATTATCTCTTAGCACGCAAGCATGGAGGATCTATGATCTTGCGTATTGAAGATACAGATCAAACCCGATTCGTTCCGGGCGCGGAGGAGTACATTCAAAAAGCATTGAGTTGGGCCGGCATTAAAATTGACGAAGGACTTGGTGTGGGAGGTCCCTATGAACCTTACCGTCAATCAGAACGCAAGCTAATCTATAAGCAATATGCGCTTGATTTAATTGAAAGAGGTTTTGCTTACTATGCCTTTGACACACCTCAAGAGTTAGATGCCATGAGGGCACGATTGTCAAATCAAGGGCAATACAATAACGTTACAAGAACTCAAATGAAGAACTCCCTTACCCTGAGTTCGGATGAGGTTAAGACGAAGTTGGACGCTAGGGATGGGTATGTGATTCGAATTAAGATCCCTGAAAATGAAGAAATAGTTTTGACTGATCTTATCCGTGGCGAAGTGAAGGTGCACTCTTCACAAGTGGATGATAAAGTGTTGATGAAATCCGATGGCATGCCAACCTACCATCTGGCCAATGTGGTTGACGACTACCTCATGAAAATCTCTCATGTCATCCGAGGAGAAGAATGGCTGCCCTCAGCGCCATTGCATGTTTTATTATATAAATACCTCGGTTGGGAAGCAGAAATGCCTGAATTCGCTCATTTACCGCTCTTATTGAAACCCAACGGTGAAGGCAAATTGAGTAAGCGGGATGCCGATCAAATGGGATTTCCTATTTTCCCTCTCAACTGGAATGATCCCACCTCCGGTGAACTTGCTAAAGGATTTAAAGAAAGCGGATACCTACCAGAAGCATTAATAAATTTTCTCGCTTTTCTTGGCTGGAATCCGGGGACAGAACAGGAAATTTTTTCAATGGAACAACTGGTTGCTTCTTTTTCAATAGAACGGATCGGCAAGTCAGGGGCAAAATTTGATATTCATAAAGCGCAATGGTTTAATGCTCAATACCTGAGAGCAAAATCTAATGAGGATCTCATCATCAATCTATTTGAATCGCTGACCCTGGAGAACATAGAATGCTCAAAGGAAAAAGCGTTAAAAATATGTTCTATCATGAAAGATCGGGTGACCTTCCCAAAGGACTTTTGGGAGCAAGGAAAGTTTTTCTTTACGGCACCAACGACCTACGATGAACAAATTATTTCAAAGAAATGGAATGAAGATGTAGTAAAGGTGTTGAGCAGATTTCAAGGAGCAATTTTCGACCTCAGTATAGTTAGTGCTGAAAGTGTAAAAGTTGCTTTGGATAAAGTAACGTCCGAGCTCGGCATTTCCTCAGGAAAAATTCTGGCCGCCTTACGTGTAAGTATTACAGGTGGTGCTTCAGGACCCGATTTAATGATGACCATGGAAATTATTGGTAAGGAAGAAATAATTGCACGGCTTGATAGGGCTCTAAAAAACATAAAGGTTAAAGCAGGCTGATCAAAATAACCAACACTTTTAACTCTGATTAGATGACAAAGAAAGAGGATAAATCAAGTAGAAAACAAGGAAAACCGCGTGTTCACAAAGATTTAGATGGCTTTGAAGTTTCTATTGGTCAGTTCGGTGAACTTAAATCCAATATGAACATTGAAAAGATCAACGAGTTCCTCGATAAGAATGTTGATGATAAAAAACTTTTGGAACGAGAGGCTGCGGAAATCAAGAAAGAGAGGAAACGAAAGAAATAGCTATTCTGTTAAAGAAGATAAATTTATTTTAAAATAATCTTATCTAATCATGGCAACGAATTCACACGTAATTGATTATCAAATTAAAGGAGAAAGTATTCAGATTGTCGAGGTAGAACTTGATCCTATGGAAACCGTCATTGCAGAAGCCGGTGCCATGCTTTTTATGGAAGAGGGAATCATGTTCGAAACTAAAATGGGCGATGGTTCAAACACCAGTCAAAGTATTTTCGATAAACTTCTCTCAGCAGGAAGTCGTGTCCTTACCGGGGAATCCTTGTTCATGACCCACTTTACGAACCGAGGAAATAGAAAAGCAAAGGTTGGTTTTTCTGCTCCCTATCCGGGAACAATCATTCCAGTAGATTTAGCCTTGAGTCCGGGGAACGAACTGGTAGTTCAAAAGGATGGGTTCCTCTGCGCGGCCTTCGGCACCAAACTATCCATTGTCTTCAATCGAAAAATTGGCGCAGGTTTAGTCGGTGGTGAGGGGTTTATTCTTCAAAAACTTCAGGGTGACGGAAAAGCGTTCGTTCATGCAGGCGGAACTGTCATTGAGCGAACACTGAATAATGAAACCTTGCGTGTAGATACAGGTTGTGTTGTTGCATTTGAGTCACAAATCGATTTCGATGTAGAAACAACAGGTAGTCTTAAATCTATGGTATTTGGCGGAGAGGGAATTTTCCTTGCTACCCTACGAGGTTCAGGTCGCGTCTGGCTTCAATCCATGCCTATACGCAAATTAGTTCAGGCATTATCTCCCTACGGAAGCAACCGCAGGAAAGAAGCAAGTTCACTATTGGGTGGCTTCCTCGAACGGTAATTGAGCCCCGGAAAGAAAAACAGAGAAGCATCTGGCCAAAAAATATAATTAACTCATCTGAAAGCCCTTTCTTTTCTGTGTAAAATATTATCGAATATTTAGTTTGGGAAAAGGCATGCCGTTTGGTGACTCCTAGAACAAAAAAGAATCTCACTTAATTATCTACTTTTGGAGCTAGTAATTCTACGATGAGCACAATCAAAATTGGCCTGATCTGCGAAGGAAAGAATCCTCCCGATAAACGCGTTCCCTTTTCACCTCTTCAAGCCGAAGAAATTGAGCAACGGTTTCCCGGAGTCAAGGTGGTTTGTCAAGAAAGTCCTATACGTTGCTATAAGGATGAAGAATACAGAGATCTTGGTATTCAGGTAGCTTCCGATGTAAGTGACTGTGACATTCTTATGGGAATCAAAGAAGTTCCTATTGACAATCTGATCCCAAACAAAACCTATTTGTTCTTTTCTCATACGCTTAAGAAACAACCTTATAATAGAAAATTGCTCAAGGAAGCGTTAAAAAGAAATATCAGGCTAATTGACTATGAAGCGCTGAAAGATGGGCAAGGAAATAGGCTTGTGGCGTTTGGTCGATTTGCCGGAATTGTGGGGGCTTACAATGGCTTGTGGACTTACGGTAAGCGTTACCATGCCTTCACGCTACGAAGGGCCTTTGAATGTTTTGATATCAATGATTTGAAGCTGGAACTTCGCAAAGTAAAGCTACCCTTTGTGAAGATTGCTCTTACCGGGGCAGGCAGGGTGGCAAAAGGAGCAATGGAAACACTGGACACAGCAGGCGTACGAAAGGTGAGTCCGCACGATTTTCTAACTCTGCAATTTGAAGAGCCGGTTTATACTCAACTCAGCAGTGCTGACTATCATACGCAAAAACAGGGTGGGCACTTTAACCGAGAAGAGTACCATCTCCATCCTGAAAATTATGAGTCTAATTTTAGACCGTATACTAAAGTTGCAGACATCCTCTTGGCAGGAGCCTTTTGGAATCCAAAGGCACCCACTCTCTTTAACCGGCAGGACATGCTTGCTCCTGATTTTAAAATCAAAATAATTGCTGATATCACGTGCGATATAGAAGGCTCGGTCCCCAGCACTAAAAGAGCTAGCACCATACCTGATCCTCTTTATGATTATGATGCTTCTACGGATCAAGTGCACCCTGCATATACCAACGATCGATTCGTAACCGTAATGGCCATTGACAATCTCCCCTGCGAGCTCCCACGCAGTTCATCAGAAGAATTTGGTCGCGACCTGATCGACAGGATACTAAAACCTTTGCTACTTGACGATATCGAAGGGACTATAGCCCGTGGGGCAATTGCTGATAGTGGAAGACTTACCCCCACCTTTTCCTATCTTCAGGATTATGTAGATGTTCAGATTTAATGGTAAAATAAATTAAAATCACTTCAGCAGATCGTTACTCTGAAACAACTTAACGTATGATTCTATACAATGTCACTATCGGCATAGACAAAGAAAGCGAAAAGGAATGGGTAATGTGGATGAAAGAAAAGCATATTCCCGATGTATTGAATACAGGTATCTTTGTGGCTCACAAATTCTACAAAGTACTAAGCCATGAAGAAGAGGCTTCGCCCTCCTACTGCGTTCAATACTTTTCGAATTCCATTAATGAATTCAATGAATACCTGAATCTTTATGCCCCCAGGTTAATAGAGGAGCATCGTAAAAAATTTAAAGACCGGCACGTTGCTTTTAGAACTTTGTTAGAGGAAGTGATCTGATATCATAGTCAAGAAAAATCTGCCATCTATCTACTTGTCGAGCAGGCTTGCAATCTGATACGCCTCAAGGCTACAGTTTATCCACTCACTATCCAGCTTTGCATCATATCGTTTGTAAAATTTTAAGGCCGGTTCATTCCATTTCAAAACCTGCCACATCATTCCTGTACACTTGTCCTCCATTGTTTTCTTCATGACTTCCTCAAAAAGAAGATGTCCTGTTCCTTTACCACGCTCAGCTTCTGTAACAACTATATCTTCGAGATAAAGCCTCCTCCCTTTCCAAGTAGAATAGCGGTAATAGTAAATTGCTATTCCGACTATTAGCTTCTCTCGCGCTGCAACAAAAAAACCAAAGCCGGGATGTGCCCCAAATCCATCCACTATCATCTGCTCAACATCATTGGTCACTTCATCCAAGGCATGCTCGTATTCGGCTAACTCCTTGATTAACTCAAGAGCGCGTGGCAAATCTTCAATTATTCCCCTTCTTACTTCTATCATATACTGTCAAAAAAAAACCTCCCGACAGGTCGGGAGGTTTTCATTTTTTTTTAAATCATTAATATTCCCAGAGGTTGTGCTCCTTCTCCATCATCTTCATTTCCTCTTCCCAACGAGCAAATACAGCCTCTGCCCATGTTCTTCCGTTTCCATCATAAATTTCCTGAATAGTGCGGTCATCAGGGTTTTCGACCTTTTCAATGACACCGTGAAATAATCTTAATTTAAAAGCATCGTTGAAGGTCCTGTTTTCAGAAGGGTTATAGCGATTTCTCCACATCACCAAATCTCTCTCTTTCAAATCCTTGCTATGAGCATATTTCTCAACTAGTTTAAAAATATCCTTATAGTTAAAGAAAGCAAGAGGGTTTATCTGATCGGAACCTGCCTTCTGTGCAAGAATACCAATTGATAAAATATCGTAGTACAATCTAGAGCGCCTCTTGTCGAAAACAACATCTTCAATGACCTTAATTGCTACGATTGAACCAGGCGAATAATACTCAGTTTGCTCGATAGCTTTCTGCCACCAACCAGCATCCTTTGGATCATGTCCTATATTGTTATTAAGAATCGACTCATAATTTACTCCGGCAAAACTACAACGCTCATTAGTAAAGTAGCTTCTCTTTGGATCCCACTCCGGCTCTATAACTGCTGTGTTACTGAGCAATACCTGGCTAGCTGTTTTAACATTTTTTAAAGAGTCGTCATAAGCTAACAGCTTACCGTCCTTTAGTGCATTAATAATAAATAATGCGATGTCTGATTGAGCTGACTTGAAGCCTGCATTTTGCTTTTCCTTCAAGTCAACAACCCGCGTTACCTGATAGCGATAAAGCTGCTCATAGTAAGCGATCTTCTCTGTCGACTTTGGGTTAAAAATAGTATCCACCTGAGCCCAGCCAAGACTGATGGTGCAAACAACTATAAACAGTGCTGAAAATATATTCCTCATTTTCTAGTAACTAAATAACTTGAATTTTATTGTCTAGCCATTCTGGCTTCAATCTCCAATTTGGCATTAACAGGCTTATTATCACCGTCACTTGGATCCCACGTAGAACGAACCACCTGAACATTGTACACAGAGAAGCTATCGCCTGCCCTAAGGCCATATTTTGCCAACTCAATTGTTCCTGAACTTAGTTCGAGAGGTGTTTTGCCAGCTATTTGCAACGTCATTTTTGTAATTCGATATCCAGCATCTGCCTTATTCTGTTTTGTAAAGGTTTCATCTGTGATTTCAGGAACAAGTCTTACAATAGATGTTCCCGGAGGGATTCCTCTTTTCACATCGTAGTCAGCATTGCCTACTTTAAGCTTTGCTATTGGTGTAGGAACTTGCTTGGCGCTAAATTTCTGTGTCGCCACTGGGCTTCCATTAATGGTAACCCTCACATTCATTTGTGGTCTCTTTGGAATCAGGACAAATTTACCAGGTCCCATCTTTTGAATTGTTCCCTCATCCGGTGAAGCGCTTAGGCCAATACCTGATGATTCTGAAAGACCCGGGATTGTTACTGCCATCTCATTACCGCAATCCAAATACAGAGTGCTAGCACTCTCAGATTCAAATTTAGGAACCGGCTGTGCTATTTGATATTTAACTACTTCGTTAAACTCTTTCGTTTTTACCTTAATTTTCACATTATATGAAGCTTCGGCCAATCCGTCTTTATTAAAGGAGCCAGCCTTCGTTGGAAACTTTATCTTACCCATCTTAATTCCAGTGGCTTTATCTTCTTCAACTTTCACCGGATTATTGTTATAAAACATTTCTGGTGCTTCTCCTGATGAGGCAGCGCTAATAAACAAGTCCGCTTCATAGTCCTGCCCAGCCACAAATATGCTGGCTTTTGGTCGAACCATCGGAACGACTTTATCAAACTTAATTTGCACTCCCTCAGCAGCAGCATTTAATGAATCCAAAGCAATAGTCTCATAATCCAGAATTTCGGTTTGCATCTGACTTACTGTAGCAATGGCTGCCATAGTGGGAACTCCGCCAAATGCAAACTCAAGAAAATCCTTATTCTGATGGTGCGGGTTATTCTTAAACTGCTCAAAGTCAGTTGCTTTTTTAGTCAATTTCGCAAAAGGCTGCTTCAACCCAACAATTCCGTTCAAATCTGTTACATACTTATTTAACTGCGCCTCATAGTCTTTACCAACTTTGGGATTACGATGATCCAACATTAACTCTTCCGCACGGTTGGTGTTGGTAATCAGTTCTTCAGGTTCAATAGCCTTACCGTCAGCCTCAGAGCTCAATTGTTTTTTAAGACCATCTAAATAAGTTACAGATGCCTTAGTCAATTCCCTTACTTTCTGGGCTTTTTCCTTAGCGTCTGCCACCTTTGGATCCGTACTTGTAGACCCCAATATGCCCTTTAACTTATTATCGTTAGTCACCTGACTTTCATCGATAAGCCCATTAAGGGTGGAGTCAATGATAGAAAATTTTTCGAGTACCGCATTACTTACGTTGAGCGCCAATAAGGCTGTAAGCACTAGGTACATCATACCGATCATCTTTTGCCTTCCTGTTTCCTTGCCGCCTGACATGGTTTATACTTTTAAGTGAATGATTATCTCAACCTAAATTACTACTACTAGCTTGCTGAACCACCTTTCATAGCAGTAAGCATACTTCCATACACCTTATTCAGCGAAGTTAAGTTGTCAGTAAGCTTACCAAGTTCTGTTGTGAATTTAGCCGTGTTATCTCCCGTCTTTGCCAATCCTTGCATAGCACCCGTAAGACTTTCATAATACTTATTTAAGCTCTTCACATGAGAATCTGCATCTTTCAACTCCATTTCATAAACGGTATTGAGCGCTGTCAAATTCTTTGTAACCTTCTGAACCTGTGTGTGGTACTCGCTGGTATCCTTTGATGCGTCTGCCATTGCTGACACCGCTTTCATTGCAGATCCATATGACTTGTTCATTTCAGCTAAAGACTGAGAGGCAGTTTGAACATTCTTTGCGTAATCATTGGTTGCTACTGCGGCATTCGAAAGGCTGCTCATCTGAGAAGCTGAAGTGGCCAGATTCGTCAATCCCTTACCTAAGTTATCAAGTAGGTTTTGATCAACTTTAGCGGTCTTCAACATTTCATCTATTTTCAACAAAGGAGAACTTCCGTCTCCGGTAGGTCTATTAGAAATTCTGGTTGGGGCACCCACAGGCGCTTCATAGTCCTCTGCCAATTCTGGGTAGACCTTGGACCAATCCGGATCTTCATGAGGTGGTTCAAATGCACTAAGGAAGAAAATGACAGCCTCTGTGGTAAGACCAATCATAAGCATTTCATTTGCACCTGTTAAGTGTAAGATTTTAAATAACGCACCAACAATTACAACTGCTGCACCAATCCCATAAATCTTGGGCATGATGGTCTTGTAGAGTAGCACTGAGAATCCGCCTTTTTTCTTTGCCATGGTTATTAGAATTTTGAGGTTAAGCCTATAGTTTTATAAATATAGCCAGAGTTTTTAATTATTAAAATCCACCTACGGCAGACCTTTCGATATTTGTCATCACACAACGAAAACCGATATAGGCTCTGGTTGAATCTTTGTACTCATAGGTTCTCGTTCCGGTCTCCAGGTAGAAGGCAACATCCTTCCACGATCCACCTCTGATCACCTTCCTTGCATTATACTTTTCTTTTGAATTGCCCTCCTTATCATAAGCATTCTTATCTATAAACTGAGGATTCAAATCCCAAACTGTGGGGACTGATGCAGGATTGAAGTCATCAAGGCACCATTCAGAAACATTGCCTGACATGTCGAGCAGGCCATAATCATTAGGAAAATACTGACCTACTGGCGCTGTATATTCAAATCCATCATCGTAATAGTTTCCTCTGCCTGGCTTGAAATTGGCAAGCATACATCCTTTAGAGTTTCTGATGTATGGATTTCCCCAAGGATACTTAGCCATATCACGACCTCCACGGGAAGAGTATTCCCATTCTGCCTCTGAGGGGAGACGAAAAGAAGGCACTGGTGGCTGTCCCTCATTAGTCTTTCTCCAGTCATTCAGGAAAGCAGTTCTCCACTTCCCAAAAAATATAGCTGCTTCCCAATTGACACCTACTACAGGATATTCCTTGTATCCTGGGTGATCCCAATAGTAGTCAACCAAAGGATCGCCCATGTGGTGGGTAAAGTCTTTCATCCAAACCGTTGTGTCGGGATAGTACTTCGTCTTAAAATCAATCTCATTGGGAGTAACAAAGGGATCAGGTAACTGAACTTTGTCCACTAAGAAAAAATCAGTGAACTGGCGGTACTCATTATTAGTGATTTCACTGTCGTCCATAAAAAGTGGACCAATAGTAACTTGTTTATTAAAGTTGATTTGAGTTGAGGCCGGATCTTCATCAGCCTGACCCATATGAAATGTGCCCGGAGGGATGGGAACCATTCCATAAGGAAGTGGCATAACAAAAATAGGGCGATTGAGAGCTCCCACTAATTCGCCACGTGAGTCTCCTCCTTTTTTACCTCCACCTATTCCAAGCAAGCCGCACCCTGCTAAGGTTAAACCTAAGCCCAAAATCGCCACTTGATACAGACCTTTTGCAGAAACTATTTTCATCATACTTACTGATTTGTTAAAACTTATGGTTTTGACCGATCTCGCCAACAAGTCTAGACCCGAAATATATTCTATTAGCTCGCTATTTTAAAAAAAGTAAAGTCGAAATTCTACAAAAACACGGAAAAAGCCAAATTATTTTATGTTTAGTGCCTATAACGGGGGGTTCTGACAACTTTTTTCCCGCTACCCGGATTTACCGGAAGCTCATAGCTAAGCATAAATTCGTGAGAGGTAGGCTGTTTTGCTTTTTGATCCTTCACCACATAGTCTAAAGCATACCCAAGTTTTAATGACTTATCTTTCAATAAGCTATAACCTAACATAAGGATGGCCGCCTCTGATTGACGAAACGATAAACCTCCCCACATAGTATCTTTGAAGTAGGCAATTCCACCTACATCTACGGTGGTCTTGGTAAAATCTGATTTGATAAGGCTCATAAATTGAAGTCTTACGTCAAAATTTAAATCATAAAAGTACCCGCCTGTTAAATATACATGGCTCTTCAGAGCATTCCTTTGGCTAAGTCCGAAATCAAATGTGGACTTTATTAAATGACTGAAACTTACCCCGGCATAATATTTTTCTTTCCTAAAGAAAACGCCCGCAGCTAAGTCAGGTCTTATCTGAGATTCCTTCCCAGATGACTTTAGCAATGGATCATTTGGATCGGTCGACCGGTATTGATTGAAGTTAACCGTCTGGGAATAAATTCCGGCACGTATTCCAAAGCTGATTTTACTGTCTTTAATCCCCACATGATAAGCATAAGAGGCTTGTGCCTCCAGGTTGTTTTGAGGGCCGAGTTTATCATTTACAATATAAGCGCCAAAACCGCTATTTAATTTGTAAATAGGTGCAGTCACGCTAAGGATCTGAGTGGTTGGCGCACCTCCTCCACCAAACGAAGGCTGGTAGCCCAACCATTGACTGCGATGGATAGCCGTGAATTTCGTTAATCCATCTACTCCGGCATAGGCTGGATTATAATACAATGTATTGAACATGTAATGTGTGAACTGCGGATCCTGTTGAGTCCAACCGGTTATTGTTGAGATCAGAATTACCACAGCACCAAGAATAACTTTCTTCACCATATACTTTTAAAAGCAGGATTTAAAGATACTGTATTTCTTCATACACTTTCAACTGAATGTAATTAAGGTGTAAGAAAATCAGGTGCTTAAGTGAAAACGTAAGGGAGTGACAAGTTATTTGATACCATTGGCTTTCTTTATATAAAGCTCAAGAGCACCTGTCATGGAAGGGGCATTGGGCAGAGGAGCCTCAATATCCAGGACAAAGTTTGCGTCTCTCACCGCTTTTGCGGTAGTTGGGCCAAAGGCTGCAATTCGTGTATTGTTCTGACTAAAATCAGGGAAGTTTACCATCAGCGAGTTAATTCCTGAGGGGCTAAAAAAAGCCAATATATCATAGTAAACATTCTTAAGATCACTAAGATCAGATGCTACGGTGTGGTAGATGATGGCTTCGGTATAGTTAAAATTATTACTCTTCAGAAAATCAGGGATATCATTTTTACGAATATCAGAACAGGGGAAAAGGAATTTTTCGTTTTTATGTTTCTTTATGATTTCCAATAACTCCAAGGCATTTTTAAGCCCCGTAAAAATTTTACGTTTACGGATTACGATGTACTTCTGAAGGTAGTTTGAGGTTTGATCTGAAATGCAGAAGTATTTCATTTCAGGAGGCATCTCTAACTTAAGCTCTCTGACGATGTCAAAAAAATGATCTACTGCATTGCGGCTGGTAAAAATAATAGCGGTGTGATTGAGGATTTCTATTTTTTGCTTGCGAAACTCCTTTACGGGAACGGGCTCTACCTGAATGAACGGCCTAAAATCTATTTTTAGGTTAAATTTTTCAGCAAGTTTGAGGTAAGGCGAATTTGTGTCCGGAGGTGCTTCCTGTGTGACCAAGATGCTTTTTACCTTACGCATCCTGTCATTAGCAGTTTCAATCATATCTACACTAGTCGAGGTTCGGCACTAATACAGTAAAATACGGATAAGAATCACCAATGGAATAATTTCCGTGACGCAAAGGTAGGAAAATAAATGGAACCCCCGGATGGAGGCTTTGACCAATAATTTAAAATAGATCATTAAATCGCCCAGAATAAAAATAATTACGCTCATCCATAATAGCCCTAGGTAAAAGTTGGGACGCTGACCATGAATCATAAAATAAAATGTACATCCTATGGCTACCAGCGTAAAGATTAATAGCAACACTCTCATATAATTGAAGAAATGAACGCTGGGCGTGTCCTTCAGGTGAAAAACGAAAGAGATAAAATAAATTAACAAAAGCTTAAAGAAAAGTAGCACGCTAATCAACACTGAAAGCTTTATCCATTGAAAAATACCTTCCGCAAAGGAATCTATTTTAAAGTAATTAGCAGCGGGAATCATCGATTCTCCGAAATGAAAAATAACAAGTAGGGTAAGTGCTGTGAAGAGACTGCCGAATAAATAGAATAATAGATTAACGCTTGCTGTTACCCGGCTATTGAGCAAATCATCTTCGCGATCCTGAACAGAGAATATTTTTGCAATATTGAAATAGTCCAGGGTCAGCTTTGGGTTGGCCTGGAGCAACGCGATAAAGTATGCAAAAAGGAATAGGGCTGCAAGAATTGAAAAATTAAGAAAATAACTCTGCTCACGGAGTTCATTTTGAAAGGGCTTCGCTACGCTTATTAATGCCTGAATGCTTGTTCTTATCGCTCCAATTCCATTTCGCTGGTAAATTCCAAAAAATAATGGTGAAGAATAAAGCCTTGACAAACTATCGAGGTTAAGCTGGTAATGGCCTCCCTCACCTTCTTCAAAAATTAGTTTATTGTCTATAAATACAGAAAATGACTTTTCGCCTTCAACCGAAAAAAAATATCCTTTATACTTAGCTGCATCAATAGTGAAATAGACAGCCTTAACGTTTTGGTTGGTTAATGCCTTGTAAACCCCGGATTCATAATATTGCCAATCACCCCTTAGGTCCTTAATGATGGTTGATGGCACATCTGAGTATCCCCAACTACTATAGCATAGTATCAGAAGAAGGGGTGTAAGAAAAAATCCTTTTTTTGCCATATTTATATTGTGTCAAAAATATCGCAAACTTTGTGGATAACCGAAATGAATTTTTGTCCGCATTGCTGACTATTGAAAAAGGCGGAGTCATTAAGACTATCTTTGAAAAAAAATGAATGCCCGGGCTCTATCTCCATATCCCATTTTGCAAGCAAGCCTGCCATTATTGCGATTTTCATTTCTCTACAAATCAAAATCAGAAGCTTGACCTCTGCAGATCCATTGCAAACGAAATTGAACTTCAAAAAGGCTATCTGGCAAATGATCAGCTGACATCCATTTACTTTGGAGGTGGCACGCCTTCTCTTCTTTCCTCGGAAGAGTTGGATTTATTGATGGCTGCAATTAATCGGAATTTCGATGTGAATTCTGCTGCTGAGATCACGCTGGAAGGAAATCCTGATGATCTTACCACAGAAAAGCTGAATATGCTAAACGAAGCGGGAATCAACAGGCTAAGCATTGGTATTCAATCTTTCAATGATTCCGTACTGAAATTTCTGAATCGCGCGCATAATGTTGCCTCTGCCTTCTCCTGCCTTGCTAATGCAAGGAATCTCGGTTTTAAAAATATAAGTCTGGATCTTATTTATTCCATTCCTGGACAAGACCGAGATGCCTGGAAAAAGAATATTCAAACTACGATTGATTTGGCCCCTGAACATATATCAGCCTACTCGCTTACGATTGAGGAGAAAACTACTTTTGGGAATTGGCAGCGTAAAGGGAAGCTAACTCAGGTAGATGAAGATACGGCAGCCGCTGATTTTGAGTTGTTAATATCCATGTTGACAGATGCCGGGTACGAGCACTACGAGGTTTCTAACTTTTGTAAGCCTGGGCATTATTCGAAACATAATAGTAGTTATTGGAAACAAGAAAACTATTTGGGAGTGGGCCCTAGCGCGCATTCCTACAATGGAGAAAGCCGACAGCATAACATTAGCAACAACGCGATCTATCAAAAATCAATTGCCCGGCTGAAAGTACCTTATGAGATCGAGATTTTGTCCACAGAAAATAGAATCAATGAATTTATTTTTACTACCCTTCGCACACATTGGGGCTGTGATCTCAGGAAACTCAAAGACAAACTGGACTATGATCTGCTTCATGCCAATACTGACTACATTCATAATCTTGTCAATCGTCAATTAGCAAGTCTGGATCAAGGTATACTAAGACTTAACTCAAAGGGTATGTTAGTGGCAGATAAAATAGCTTCCGACTTTTTTGTTGAAATCATTAAAAGATAGGGTAATTCCAAAAACTTTAACTTGTTGACCTCAACCCGTCACCTTCTCTCCCGATAGCTATCGGGAAGAAGGGTACAAGGAGTTTTTAGAACTACCCATAAGTTCGTTATTGGATTGATTTAGAATTTGCTACTTTCAACGGCCAATTCATTCACATGACTTCTTCAGAAAAACGTGTATTTATGCTCCTCAAAGCGGTAATCTTCCATTATCATGGATTGGATGAAGCTGAAAAACTAGACCTGGAAGAAAATGCAAAACTTCATGATGCACGAGAAGAATTGAATTGGGCATTGGACTTTGTGACCAAAGATTACATTACCGCTTTTGATCGCGCCCGTGCATTTCTCAATGACATCATTGGCGATTACCAACGGGATAAGCGTACTGACCTTATTAAGATGGTGTGGGAGTCCAACAATCTGAAAGGATATGTGACTGAAATGGAGGCCACCGCCATGCTCAAACTGGCTAAAGACTGGAACGTGGAAAAAGAGTTGATTGAGTTAGTCTTACGATAAGTGAACTATTAAAGGCTCATCATATCCTTAAACTTTGCTGCCTGTCTTCGGCTGACTTCCACTTTATCTCCTCCTTTTAGTTTTACCATCAGGCCACCGTTAAACCACGGTTCAATGCTCTCTACCCAACTGAGGTTGACAACGTGTTTGCGGCTTGCTCTAAAGAAGGCGCGCTCATCCAACTTCTCGTCAAGGGCATTAAGTGACTTATGAATCATTGGACGATTGGCTTCAAAGTAGACCTTGATATAATTTCCGTCCGATTCAAACAGCCGAATGTTGGCAAGACTTACAAACCAACAGCGATCTCCATCTTTTACAAAAACCTGATCTTCGAGCCCTAGTTTTTTATCTCGTGCACGACCCGACTTGCTTCGCTCTTTTTCCATCACTTTACTTACTGCTTCCGACAAGCGCTCGGCAGTGATCGGCTTTAGTAAGTAATCCAATGCATTGACTTCAAATGCCTTCAATGCAAACTCGTCATAGGCGGTGGTGAATACAACCAACGGAGCTGAGTCCAATGCTTCAAGCAATTGAAAGCCTGTTCGTCCAGGCATTTGAATATCGAGAAACAATAAATCAGGATTGTGTTCCTCAATCAGCTTGTCCGCCTCATCGGCATTCATCGCTTCGCCCACAACTTCAATAGAAGGATGCTCTTCCAGTAATTTGACCAGTTCCTTTCGGGCCAAACGCTCATCATCAACAATCAGTGCTTTCATTTCTAGTTAGTTATATAGGTGAGGTATTATGATTTCAGTCAGTACAAAATTATCGTTTTCGGTCAAGATTCTAAAGGAAGCTTCATCTCCGTAAATTAATTTCAGTCGCTGTCGGGTATTCTCCAATCCTAAGCCATTGGAGTGTTGGACAGACCCATTCAAATTAAACTTTCCGCTATTGCGGATGTAAATCTTCAGATAGTCGTTATCCACTCTGGTCTTTAACTGGATGATGCCTCCTTCTGTCAATTTAGAAATGCCATGTTTAATTCCATTTTCCACCAGGGTTTGAATCATCAATGGAGGTACGAGAAATTGATTTGACTCCCTGTCAATATCAAATTCTGTCTTGAGCCGCTCTTCAAATCGAATACTCTCTAATCCCAAATAATCTTTAACAACTTTCAACTCTTCATCGAAACTAGTCAATCCTCGTTTTTCAGTTGCTAGGGAGTTGCGGAGAATGTTGGAGAGTTGGTTAATCGCTTCTTTTGACTTTACAGGATTTTCATCGACCAAAGCGCGGATGCTGTTAAGAGCATTAAATATAAAATGTGGATTGAGCTGAGATTTTAAATTGCTCAACTCAATTTCTTTTACAGAGGCTTCCAACTTTAAGGAAGTATTGTAGCGCTCAAAGTAATTATAAATAAAATAGAATACCGTCCACAAAAAGAAAATGAAGGAGTAGAAAACAATACCATTAAATATCTTGATTGCATTAAACGCTGAGTCGGTAAAGATGCCTAAGGGCATGGAAACTGGAATTCTAAGCAAGTAGATAAAAACACCTAAGCAAAAAACGGATAAAATTATTCGGGGAATAAGACGCTGCATGGGCAGACTTAGCCATTTCCACCGATTCATCAAATTTCGATAGCTGTGGGTAAGCATCAAACACAAAACAGCCTCGTACGCAAGAAATATGACTCTTTGAATATTTACACCTTGCCCATCAGAAGCTAACACACTGAACAAAATCTGAACTACGGCATAAAATGTCCAGCCTCCGATTTGTAAAGTCCAGTATAACCGCTGCTTATTGACCATGTGTTGATCACAAAACTACGGAATTGAAAATTGCAGGCAGGATATTGTTTGATAAGCGGTTTTCAATCTCGCAATAACTAAAATGATTATGCTTTAAGCTCCATCTTCAAAAACTTTCCCGTATAGCTTGCCGGATTTTTTGAAACCTCTTCCGGTGTACCCAAGGCAATGATGCGCCCTCCTTTTTCTCCTCCTTCCGGCCCTAGATCGATAACGTGATCAGCGGATTTAATTACATCCATATTGTGCTCAATCACCAATACCGTATTGCCTTTATCCACCAGCTTTTGTAGTACATCCAGCAGATGACTTATGTCCTGAAAGTGAAGTCCTGTGGTAGGTTCGTCCAATATATAAAGTGTCTTGCCCGTATCTCGTTTAGAAAGTTCAGTGGCCAATTTCACACGTTGCGCTTCGCCTCCAGAAAGGGTAGTGGCATGTTGCCCTAAAGAAATGTAGCCCAGTCCTACCTCGCTTAAGGTTTGTATCTTTCTTAAGATTCGGGGCATCTTATCAAAGAAGGTCACTGCCTCCTCT
The DNA here is from genome assembly GCA_031401775.1 of Bacteroidia bacterium. Taxonomy (GTDB): domain Bacteria; phylum Bacteroidota; class Bacteroidia; order Cytophagales; family Cyclobacteriaceae; genus ELB16-189. Next base: position 31,022 of record JANNRV010000090.1, read on the forward strand.
ACTGTCATATTCAATACATCGGAAATAGATTTGCCTTTGAAGCGTACCTCTAATGTTTCACGATTATATCGCTTAGCCTTACAAGTCTCGCAGGGCACGTACACGTCTGGTAAAAATTCCATCTCTATTAATCGTAGCCCCGCACCTTCGCACGTTTCACAGCGCCCCCCTTTTACATTGAAAGAAAACCGTCCTGTTTTATACCCGCGAATTTTTGCTTCAGGAAGTTGCGAGAATAAGTCCCTTATATCAGTGAAAACCCCTGTGTAGGTGGCGGGATTAGAGCGGGGAGTTCTGCCAATAGGTGATTGATCTACCTCTATGACTTTATCGATCAACTTGAGTCCGTCAACCTTTTTGTAAGGCAATGGCTCTGTATGGGAGTTAAAGAAGAATTGATTGAGAATAGGAAACAGCGTGTCATGAATCAGTGTTGATTTTCCGCTGCCCGAAACTCCAGTAATACAAATGAACGTTCCAAGATTTAGATTCAGGTCAACATTTTTCAAGTTGTTGCCGGTAGCACCTGTTAACGAAAGTTTTTCTCCACTTCCTTTCCTTTTTTCTTTGGCATACTGGATTCCCAACTTCCCATTCAAATATTTCGATGTTGTGCTATTTCCTTTTAGAATAGTGTCAGGATCTCCCGCTGCCACCACATGGCCGCCATGTCTTCCGGCTCCAGGACCTATGTCTATTATATAGTCAGACTCCAGCATCATGTCCTTGTCATGCTCCACCACGATGACTGAGTTACCCAAGTCGCGCAAATCTTTGAGTGCCTTGATCAATTTGACATTATCACGCGCGTGAAGTCCAATACTTGGTTCATCGAGAATATAAAGCACGCCAACCAATTGTGTTCCTATCTGAGTAGCCAATCGTATTCGCTGTGCTTCTCCTCCACTTAAGGTTCGAAGGGGTCTGTTGAGGTTCAGGTAATCCAAACCGACATCGAGTAAGAAGCCAATTCGTTTTCTGATCTCTTTAAGCACTTCGGTGGCAATTACGTTTTGACGATCGTTAAGACGGGATTCCAATCCATCAAACCACTTTTTCAAAGCGGTGATGTCCAGCATCGCCAACTCAGCGATATTTTTTTTATCGATGAGAAAGTGTAATGATTCTTTTTTCAACCTGGCTCCATGGCATTCCGGGCAAAGTTTGGTAATGGTGAAATCGTCTACCCATTTGCGAATTCCTTCCGATCCTTCTTCTTTTTGTTTCTGCAAGAAATTAATGATGCCTTCGAATTTTGTATTCCATTCTGTACCCGGATATTTTACCGAAGGCACAGCAATGGGCATTTCATCTCCATACAGGAGAATATGAAGAACCTCTTTGGGTATGTCTTTAATGGCAGTGGTTAACGCCAACTTATACCTCTTGAGGATGGCTTCAATTTTTTTAAAAATCCAGATGTCTCTGTATTCGCCTAAAGGCAAAATACCCCCACGGCTAATACTGAGTTTTTTATCAGGGATGACCGACTCTTCGGTGATCTCTTCGATCTGACCTAAGCCATTACACGTAGGGCAGGCACCATAGGGAGAGTTAAAAGAAAAGTTATTAGGCGCAGGTTCATCATACGATAATCCTGTCTTTGGATCCATCAAAAATTTTGAATAGTGATAGGCTTTCTCACCTGAAGCACTTTCTTCCAACAACATGATTACACCCTTCCCTTCTTTCATGGCGAGATTAACCGATTTGGCAATGCGGACTCTGTCTTTTGGATCGGGTATAATCCGATCAACGACAATTTCGATATCGTGAATTTTGAATCGATCCACTTGCATCTTTGCAGTAATCTCCTGCACTTCTTCATCCACACGTACTTTCGTATACCCCTGCTTACGTATCTGCACAAACAACTCACGATAGTGTCCCTTCCGTCCTTTTACTACAGGTGCAAGTACGGTCAGTTTCTTTCCCTTAAAATTCTGAAAGATGGAGTCGAGGATTTGATCTTCTGACTGGCGTACCATTCGTTCACCGGTTTGATACGAGAAGGCCTCGCCTGCTCTGGCAAATAACAATCGCATAAAATCATAAATCTCCGTAACCGTGCCCACCGTTGACCGGGGGTTCCGGGAAGTTGTCTTTTGCTCAATAGAAATAACAGGGCTTAATCCGTTGATCTTATCTACATCCGGACGCTCAAGACTCCCTATGAAGCTTCGGGCATAGGCCGAGAAACTTTCCATGTATCTCCGCTGGCCTTCCGCATAGATCGTATCAAATGCCAGAGAAGACTTTCCACTTCCACTGATTCCTGTGATGACGACTAATTTATTACGTGGTAAGCTGAGGCTGATATTTTTCAGGTTGTGCTCCCGCGCTCCGATAATTTCTATGAACTCATGACCGGAAAGGTCTTGTACTTTTTTCTGCGCAGAAGATTTGAGCATTTACTTATGTGAATTTCGGAGAGAATACAAAAATGAGGAGCGGAATGTTGCAACGCAACACTAAAAAATAATTAAACAGTGATTTATTTTGATTGCTTAGTGCAAAAAGAAGGGCGATTAGAAAGAAACAGTGATCATCAATAGAAGCGATTCAATTTTTCCAACCTGATCTTGTAAGGAAGTATATTTTCCATTTTTCAACTGAAAGCCCTGCGCTAATCTTGTTTCCGGATCAACTGCCCAATATTCCTTCACACCAAAACGTTCATAGAGAGCTTTTTTCTTCACAAGGTCATATTCCCGGTTTCCTGAGGAGAGTATTTCAACTATTAAATCAGGTGCCCCATGGACAAATCCATTTTCATCAACCCTTGCTATGCCACTATTCAATACAACGCTAATATCCGGTTGCAATGCATTACTTTCTTCGTCCAGGTAAACATCCAGTGGCGCCAGGTAAACCATTCCAAGTTTGCTTTTCTCTAAATGATTATATAACTGAACGTTTATCTTATTAAGAATTACCTGATGTTTTGAAATGGGGGAGGGTGACATATAAATAACATTATCAATTAATTCGGCCAATGTACCTTCCGGCAAGGTTTTATAAACCTCCATAATTGTGCGCGGGGGGCTTTCTATCAAGTTCTGTTTCATGACCTGGCTTCTTCTGGATACTAAGTTAACTATTAATCGGAATTTTTATTTTCTGCAATACCTCTTACTTGTAAATCACAATAGGAAAATCATTACCGAACGAATAAGCGGAAGGAAACTGAGAAAGGCCTTTGAACTGCTCTGAGAGCTCTGGAACTTTGTTTTCGATATACGTACTCAATTCACGGATAGTCAGTTTCTGATCTCCATTAGCATCCGCTTGTCCTTTTACCCCTTCCAGCAAGGCATAGGTGAATACTCCGTGACCTAATTTTTCAAACTCAGTAGCAAACTGGTTTGAACCCGAAGCCGTAATCCAAAACGTACCCGTGCTCCTCGCCATTTGCGCTATCGCCTTCTCCTCCATGGCTCCACGGGCAGCTACCGACTCCAAGGCTCCTGCAGATTGGCAGGCATCCAGAATAAAAACCTGCTTCTGTGCATTAATGCTTTGAGCATATCCTTTCATTTCCTCTGCGGATATTGCCTTTTCAAAAAGCAATTCATCTCTTCCGTAAAGTTGTGTGATATCATAGGGAATGATAAAAAATTCCCTCGCCTTCTGCCCACCTTCAGACATCACGCCATGGCCTGCGTAATAGACAAACAAAACATCTTGCTCCAACGACCTCTTCTTGATTTCGTCAAATGCTTTTAGAATGTTTGCTTTAATGGCTTTATCATTTCGAATGGGGTACGAAATAACCTCTTTGAAAAGTGAGGCGGAACTTCCTTTAATGCTTTTTTCTACGGCATCGGCATCGGCCTGAGCATAGTTCAAATTGTATTTTGGATTCTTGTATTGATTGATCCCAATGGTGATCAAGTACAGATTAGGCTTTTCGCTAGTCGCACCTTTATAGGTAACTGTAAATTTCACTTTTTCAGCTTCAATTCCTGAGTGGCTGGTGGCTGTTGCGTAAAAGAAATTTTCCTCACCAAACGATGTAGATAATACAGCATCAAAAAGAAATTTTGAATTCCCTTGATTTGGAAGGGCTTTTGCCAATTTAAAATTTTGATAGAGTCTTACTTCATTGACTTCGGCCAGATTTTGCTTTACCTCAATTTCAATTTTTGAATTTTTTTGAGCAGAAGTAAATACAAGTCCTGTTGGCAAACTACCGTTGACCGATTTAAGATTGAGGACAGGAACCTTCCCTACCACATCATCTACTTCAAAAGCAATCTGGGCAGAAGTGCTTTCCAAAATCTGTGAAAGCAATCTTGGGCTAAAACCCTTATCAAACGTACTCTCCAGGGAAGTTTTATTCATTGAATTTCGTGATGTCCAGTAAAGTTTGTTAAGCGCCTCCGGTGTACCATCAATTCTTCCATCGCGAGAGACAATGGCAAAGTCATCGTTGCTGTCGGAGAAGAAATATCCAATGATGGCATTCGATTTAGAATCGAATAGCTGATTAATGTTATTCTTAGAAGCATTGAGGAAAAATTTTTCCTTGCCCAGTGGAAAAACATTGTAGCTGCCTGTGCCTAATTTCACAAAGGGTGGAGTCTTCATCTTATCCGATTTCGTTGTGAATGTTACAGTACCAGTCAGTGCATCGATCACATTAAATGACTGAGATAACGTGAGTGCTAAAAGTTTAGTCTGAGCAAACAAAGCACCATAAGGGATTCGAGAGTTGGTGAGGTTTATTTCAGAATCAAGTTTTCTTTTCAATTGCAATGTTGAGCCATCCAATGTGATGAGTAAGGTCTTTAATGCACTACCATTGAGCCCGGCTGCAATCAGTTCATCTCCCTTCTCGTTAAAGGCTGCCATTGTAAAATATCCTGCCTCCGATGATTTACCTTTTTGCTCTCCTGTAGAAACATCAAAGAGAGCTAAGGGCTGCGGACTAAAACTCAATGCAGTAATCACTCCAATAACAATGTCCTTTCCATTAGGATGAAACGCGAGAGCGCCAACGTGATGCTTTTTAATGATGATCTCTCGAATAAACTTCTGATTATTTAGATCAAAGATGGCTGTGATCCCCTCTTTTTGACCAACGGCTAAATAATTATTGACTCCCGAAAAGGAAGCTTTTGTAGCTTCTTGTGCAAGAGCAAATGTTGCCAGTGGTTGTTCTTTTTTCCAATCCCAGAGCTGTACTTCCTTCTCATTGATCAGGGCAATTTTCCCGTTTGATGTTACATAAACATCAAACAACCCAGAGTAGGGGCCATTAAATCGTTTTATAAATTTGCCAACCCCAATATCAAAAATCTTTATTGTCCTGTCACTATACACGAATGCAACAGTCTTCCCATCAGGTGAAGCCGCCATCCCAATCTGTTCTGCAGTTGTTTCTGATTTGGTATAGCCAAGCCTAACGAGGTCAACCTCCTGACAGAAGGATTCAACACTACAGCTTGCCATGAGACTGGATAGGATGAAAAACCTGATCAAAAAATTATTTTTATTCATTGGAAAAGAAGGTCATCTATTCAACATCCTTACCTGTTACCCACTTCAA
>JANNRV010000091.1:0-2072 GCA_031401775.1 Bacteroidia bacterium
GTATTCCTCGAACCGGATAAAGTGATTCAAGGGATTAAGTTGTTTTAGACTTGTCAATGAATTGTTTGCTTTATCCTTTTCATTCGTGATACGATGAATCAAAGCCAACAGCTGATGAGCTTCTATATTACTTGTATTTACTTCCAGGCTCTTCGTAGCATAATGTATAGCCCGTAAATAGTTTTGCTCTCTAAAGTAAATCTTACTCAATTCTACGTAGGAGGCTCCACGATATTCCACGGAAGAAGTAGCAATGTCGAATCCATCTTTTGCATCCGAGATATTTCCTAACTGCGTATTCGCCAGGCCGTAATAAAAATTAGAAGAAGGATCATAGGTATCAATTCGTAAAGCATGTAATGCGAAGTCAAGTGATTTTTGATACTCTCCATTTCTATACATCAACATTGACATATCAGCAAGAGCCGGTAAGAAATTGGAATCTTTACTTAAACATGCTATTAGTTTCTCTTCCGCCTGGGGATAATATCGCTGTCTTATATTTTCTTTGGCTTGTAAATAGATTCCATACGTTGAACTCCAGTCAAAATCCTTAGGGCCATCAACAGGGCGATTAAGTACATCACTGGCAGGGTTGGAATTGTAGGTGAATTTGGTCCCCCCTAATGTCACAACTAAATTGTTTGCATTCCCTGAAAATTTAACTGAATCTGAAAAATTGGTTAATGTTTTAAGGTTCACTTTCATCGAATAGATAATATTAGCACCCTCACTGATTTTCAATTCTTCGCTCAACGTTTGAAGAGGCGAAAAATCAACTTTTAAATACTCTCCCTCAGTCCGAATATTCAATGCGCCTAGATCACTCGCCTTTACAAACCCCTTTGTCTCTTTCACCGGGAACCAATACTCTGTCCATGTGTCAGCTGTAGCAGGTGCAAAGCCCCGATGCTTAAACGGAGTGAAGGTACTTAAGTCCGCTGTTTGATTGAACAACCTACCCGATTGTACTTCCACATATTGCCCATCTGTATCCGTTAATAATTTATCCCAGATCATACCTTGCTGTGATAGCCCCCAAATCCAGATTTTCTTTCCTGCCTTCTCATCATGTGTAGCATAACGGCCCATTCCAAAATCATCGTCATGCCAATACCCGCCAAAGAAGTCGGTGTACTTTCCAAATACATGGTACGATTTATAGCTGCCAAAATTATTATTCTCATAAAAAGAGATGTCTTTTTTATTTGTAGCATTGATTTTCCAATCGGCATTTTCTCCATTATGCCCGATATAGCGGTTGCCCGGATAAATAAACTCAAGATTTCCAGCCGCTTTAATTCCCGTATTCATCCACGTGTAGTAAGGTTGTTCGAGAAGAGTTGAGTTGTACCAAAATGATTTGGTTGTGAAGTAACCTTTATCTGCCGGAAGGTTAATCTCAATGGTCCAGTAGGTTTGCGTCAGCAGATCCAATGTTCCGATGTAACAGCTTACGCTTCCATCCGATTTTTTCTCAGTGAAGTAGTCGACCGGAGTAGCACAATTTGGAGTATGACCAATGATGCCATAATTGGCTTCAATTCCACCACTCGTCCAGGCGCCTCGCATAGCGATATCGCGGAACTTAACTACTTGATTATAGTAGAGGAAAGGTTTACCCGTTGATTTCTCCCAGGCTCCCCAAATCTTCCCGCCAATCTCCGGAAGAATCATCACTTTAATAAAATCGTTTTCCAGTTCAACAACCTTCCATTCTTTATCCACTGGCTTATTGGTATATCCATCAAATCGGTAATACGGATAGATCATGCCCATCTTGGCGATCGGGTCAGGGTCAGAAAAACCAAACGTTCTGAAAACTTTATTATACTCCTTTAAAGTCGATGGTTTTTGTTGGGCATGTCCAATCTTCACTAATGCGACCAATACAATAAGAATGCAAGTCTTTTTCATAAATCTGTTTTCAAATGAATTTAATGCTAGAAGTCATCTCAAAAATCCAGGTAGTTCTGTCAGCCTGAGCCTGTCGAAGGCTATTTGTGTTCAAAAAAAGGTTTCGACAATCTCAACCTGACATGTGTTTTATTTTTGTGATGGGCTTCTAATCA
>JANNRV010000092.1:0-21192 GCA_031401775.1 Bacteroidia bacterium
TGAATAGCATCTTTTTGAATTCCCTGCGACACAAAGGTGAACGACAGGTAAAACAAACAGAGCGCACTGATCACAATTGTTAATACAACAACTAATCCTTTGTTCTGCATAATTTTAAAAATTGAAGATTAAATAATTACATATGAAATAGAAAATTGAGGAGACCGGATGAAGAATTCGATCCAGTCTGAAAAAAATAAATACTAAGGTGCGTTGGGGGAAATAAGCGTCTTCAATAAAATCCTGTAATAGGACACAAGGATTTTGGTGGTGAAGGGTAATGCGGTTTGCTCTTGATCCTCAGAAACTGTACTCTTTACCAACGTAGGGACATTATCTTCCAACTGAATCGCTCCGGCTCCCGGCACAGCATCTGCAGGAGCGCTGATGACAACCTCATTTTGATCTTGCCCGGCAGATTGGTCCGTCTTTACTTTTTTAAGATTGTCCTGAGCTTGTTGATAAAAAGATTGCGAAAGCAGAATTACCACCGCGGCTAGCACCCCGGCTATAATTGTAAAACCTTTAGAAAAAGCTCTCGTTCGCATTAAATTTCTTTAGAAGGACACAAAAGTATCAATTTGAACTCAATATCCAACCGGAAAAAAGGGCGGTCAGGTAATCGGTTGAGTCGGTGATCGGTCCTGACTGAATACTTCATACTGAATACCCGTTACACTAATTTCGTCTTAAGGAAGTTCACCAAAACACTAAGAGCTCGTGTTGAATTGCCATTATTGGGAATGACGATATCCGCTTTATGGATTAAAGGCAAGATCAAAGCTTCATAGACGGGCATCGCATGGTTTTCATACTGATAGAGTACCGCATCAATATCATAACCTCTCTCCATTTTATCCCGCTTGATTCTTCTACTAAGTTTGAGGTGATCTTTAGCTTCAACAAAGACTTTCAAATCAAGTAGCTTTTCGATCTCTTCAAAATATTGAACAAACAGCCCTTCCACCACGAGGATCGGGGCTGCCTTAAATTCCAGCATCTTTGGCTTGGCTTGTGGATTGTTAAAGGTGTGTTCTTTCTTAAGAACATCCTGCCCCGCAATTAATTTTAATAGGTCCGCATGAAAAGTATTCCGATCTATTGAACTCGGTAGGTCAAAATTCTCAACGCCATTTTCATCAATTGTTTGCTGCTCAATTGGCTTGTAGTAATTGTCTTGTGAGATGAGGCAAATCTCATCCGACTTAAATTGAGAAGCCAAACCTTGCAAAAAAAATGTTTTGCCCGACCCACTACCACCTGTTATTCCTATTGTAAAGGGTTTACTCATAGCATTCCAAATTCAAGTTACAAGACTTTGAATTTTCAATTATTATGGGCATCTCTAAAAACCTTGTCATGTTGAGCCTGTCGAAACAAATTCATATTAAAATGTATTTTAAATCGACTTCGACAAGCTCAGTCTGACAACTCACTTAGGTTTTTAGAGATACCTTATATAAGAAGTCCACCAGTTTTTGTACCGCCACGGCACGATGACTGATTTTGTTTTTTTCTTCCATTGTCATTTCAGCCAATGTTTTTGAACTTCCTTCGGGTTGAAATATCGGATCATAGCCAAAGCCTCCGTTGCCTCTGCGATCGGATTGTATTGTTCCTTTCAATATACCTTCAAATTGATGAGTGCCCTGTGAATTTATTAAAGTAAACACCGCTCTAAATCGGGCATTACGGTTTGATTTACCTTTTAGATTCTTGATTAGTAAAGTCATATTGTCGTCATGACTTCTTTGTGGCCCCGCATACCGCGCGGAGTAGACCCCAGGAGCTCCGTTTAACGTCTCTACTTCCAGACCTGAGTCATCGGCAAAGCAAGGTACCCTGTAGTTCGCGAAAACATATCCGGCTTTTTGTAGAGAATTGCCTTCGAGTGTGTCTTGATCCTCTGCTAATTCCTGGTGACATCCAATATCTTCTAAGCTTTGTACTTGAAACTTGTCCCCCACCAAAGCTTGGATCTCCTCAAGCTTATGCTCATTGTTGGTAGCGAAACAAAGATTCATTGTTTAAATGATTTTATTTCACATCAATTAGTTCAACTTCAAAGAAAAGATTCGCATTAGCAGGAATAGAACTACCAGCTCCACTTTTTCCATAGGCTAAGCCCGAAGGAATATAAAGAGTTGCTTTGCTTCCCTTTGGCAAAAGTTGAAACCCAATTTGCCAGCCAGAAATTAAGGATGCAAGATCGAAAGTGACAGCCGTTGTGGCTTGATCAAATATCCCGCTATTTGCAGGAGTCACCCCTTCTCGAAGAAATTTACCCGTGTATTTGACCGTCACCTTATTAGTTAAGACAGGTTTTACGCCAGCTCCTTCCTGGGTAATGTTATACCGTAATCCACTTGGGTCTGACAATGCAGTGACCGCATTGTCAGCAAGCCACTTATCAATGATCACAATATCTTTTTGCAATTGCTCGGCATCAGTCAATTCTTCTGTCTTATCAGAACACCCCGAAGCAAGAGCCAACAGGCTCAGCGTATAAATTATTTTTTTCATTTTATTTTTTTAAGTCAATCATCTCATCGAATGCCTAGCAACTCAACGGTAAAGGCAAGATTTGAATTGGCGGGAATAGAACCATTGTCTGTCGCTCCATAGGCATAGCCTGAGGGAATATACATGATGGCTTTAGTTCCTTTGGGGAAAGTGGGAAACATGATTTGCCAACCAAGGATGAGTTGATTTAGTGTAAAATTCCTTGTAGTGCCTTTACTTGAATCTACGGTTTGAAGCGTAGGAATAAGTTTGGCGTCATAAATAACACTGACTTGATTTTCAAGACAGGGCGTCCCTCCACTGGCAGCTTTCAAAATCACATAACGAATTCCATTGGGCTCCGTTTGGACATCTTTTACATTGTTGGTTGCCAAGTAGGCATCAATGGCTGCAATATCTGCCTTCAGTTGTATTTGGTCAACTGCTTGTATTTTTTCTGAAGAAACTCCTCTATTACACTCAAGCCCTCCGCAGCCTGCCATGGTGACTAAGGCTAAAAAATATATGAGAGAAAAGATTGATTTAAATCTCCTCATGGTGGAATGTCTAATGATCTTCATCCTCAGAATCCATTATTACGTCTGTCGAATCCATTTCCATACCAACATCTTCTACTACGGGAGCATCCGTTACATCAATTAATTCCATATCAAAAATAAGGATTGAGTTAGGAATGATATCTTCACTCCGTTGCTGACTACCATAGGCCAGTGGTGATGGAATATATACCGTCATCTTCATTCCCTTGTTCATGAGGGTGATGGCTTCGTCCCAACCTGCAATCACTTGTCCCTGACCCACCGCAAGGGAAAGCGGTTCGTAGGGTCTTCCCACCTGGAAAATGTTATTGATCTTTGCCAAGGCCGCATTGCTTGTGTCGAAGCATTTTCCATTAAGCAAAAAACCTGCATAGTCAACTTTAACGTTTTTTCCTGCTACAGCATTCTCACCTTTACCTTTCTTTGAAATCACATACCGCAATCCAGAAGAAGTTTGGCTCGCGATGATTCTCTTTTCTTTCAAGTAGGAATCGATCGTCAAAAGATCCTTTCCCAGTTGTACTGCCTGCTCTTGCTTTAACTTCTCGTTTTGCTTGGCTGCTATTTCTTCCTGGAGCTTCGTCACCTGCTCACGTGTATAAATATCTTTAATGCCAATGTTAAAAGTAAACTCGCTTAGCGAATCAATGTTAGCAGGGACAGGTTGACGGAATGTTTTTGTAAACAACATGGAGGCCTTCACTTTAAAAGTGACACTATCTCCTTTAGATAGTTCCCTCAATACTTCCTCTACGCCTACTTCCTGTTTCATCATCGCGGTATCCTGAATCATGAAAATAACAGGAATTTCACTTTTGCGAGAGTCAGTCCAGATAGAGTCTGTTGCATCTTTGAATAGCATGTTCAACACCAGAAATTCTCCTGCCTTCACTACGTTGCCATCACCTTTCTTAACGACCGTATAGTTAAAGCCATTAGGCGTTTCATTTTTAGAACAGGCCAGGCATAGTAGCAACAAGCCGGAAAGCATCATTAATTTAGTCGTCATGGATTGAGTTTATGAATTAGAGTTGAGTTGATCTTTGTAATTCGGCAAGAGTGCCAATAATTTTTTTAAGGTTTCCTCCAGGGAAAGTTTGGATGAGCCGCCTGAAGCATTCTTGTGCCCCCCTCCTTCAAAATGTTGTCGCGCAAATTCATTGACTGAGAAATTACCAATAGAACGAAAAGATAGTTTGATTTCGTCTTTGCGATCGTACATAAGAATTGCAAATCGGACACCATTGACAGAAAGACCATAATTCACAAGGCCTTCTGTATCTCCCGTTTTTGATCCGTATTTTTTAAGCTCTTCGGAACTAACCATGATATAAGAGGTTCTGTATTCTGGTAGTACTTGCAATTTCTGGCTAAGGACATATCCTGTCAAGCGCAATCTTTCGATTGAGTTCGTGTCGTAAATCAGTCGTGCCACCTCACTTGGATTTGCTCCGTAGCCAACCAACTCCGATGCAATCAAGAACTCCTTCTGCGTAGTATTATTATGCCGAAACCCTCCCGTATCAGTCATTAATCCCGCATAGAGGCAGTTGGCGATATTTTCATCAATCACAGACTCCTCATCCAATTCTTTGATCAATTCATAAATCAACCCCGCGGTAGAGGCGGCAGCCGGATTCCATTGTTCAAAATCGGCAAACTTTTCTGGTTCCAGATGATGATCGATAAGCACTTTCTTTGCTTTTGACTTTTTTACTAAGTCCCCCAGTTCATTAATTCGACTCAGGCTTGAAAAATCAAGACAGAAAATAACGTTCGCCTTGGAGATGGCTTCAGCTGCTTTTTTCTCCGGTTCATCCGATTCTTTGGAGAGGGCAATCACTTCTTCATTTCCCGGCATCCAGGCTAAGAAATTCGGGTAGTCGCTTGGGGTAATCACCTGCACCTTGTGTCCCTTCTTTTTTAGAAAGCCCGCTAATCCAAGGGAGGAACCAAGGGCATCCGCATCTGGCTTAAAATGGGTGACAATAACCGCCTTACGCGGCCGTCCTATGTATGCTTTAAAGGCTTGCAGTTTTTCCATCGAGGTGGCAAAAATACAAATAGTTATGAGTTGAAAGACTTGAATCTTTTCTTGTTTGCCTCATTCGGGGCCATTTGGGGTAAATAGCCATCAAATTCCTATATAATCAGGCATCTGATAACCGGAATCTTTTAATAGTTTTGCGCCCAATTTATATTCATAAATCAAGTTCAAACTAAGATTAACTACTCAACTAAAAAAATGGCTACAAACAGAACTTTTACCATGATCAAGCCCGATGCAGTGGGCGTAGGAAACACAGGAGCAATTGTGAAAATGATGGAAGAAGCAGGCTTCCGGATCGTGTCCATGAAAAAAACTCAGCTTAGCGCTGCCTTGGCTGGGAAATTTTATGAAATCCATAAGGAAAGATCATTTTACGGAGAACTTTGTGCTTATATGTCAACTGGCCCAATCGTACCCATGATTTTAGAAAAGGAGAATGCGGTGGAAGATTTCCGCAAACTGATTGGTGCTACTGATCCTAAGAAAGCGGCTCCCGGTACTATTCGTGCTCTGTTCGCCAAGTCAATTGATGCCAACGCAGTACATGGCTCCGATTCAGATGCCAATGCTGAGATTGAAGGCAATTTCTTCTTCTCGCAGTTTGAAAGATTTTAAATTCAAAATCAAATTCAAGATTCAAAGTTCAAAATTTGACGTACAACCTATCTTGAATTTTGAACTTTGAATAAGCTAATTTGTTAGAAGTCTCACTAATTCGTACTTATGATAGATCCTACCTACTCCGAAAAATTTGAATCGCGTCACAACGCACCTAATGCTTCTCAAATTGCAGAAATGCTAAAAGTGGTGAAGGCAAAATCAGTAGACGAAGTGATCGATCAAACTGTGCCGACAAACATACGCTTGAGGAATCCTTTGAACTTGCCCAAGGCACAATCGGAGTATGAGTTTCTGAACGAATTCAAAAAACTAGTTTCAAAAAACAAGATCTACACATCTTATATCGGTACAGGATATTATAACTGCATCACTCCCGGAGTTATTCTAAGAAATATTTTAGAGAATCCCGGATGGTACACGGCTTACACGCCTTACCAGGCAGAAATTGCTCAGGGTCGCATGGAAGCGTTGATCAACTACCAAACGATGATCATTGACCTTACCGGCATGGAGATTGCCAATGCTTCATTATTAGATGAGGCAACTGCTGCTGCGGAGGCACTTCATCTACTTCATGCTTCTAAGAAAGGATCTAAGAAAGAGGCTCATAAATTCTTTGTTGACGAGAATACTTTTCCACAAGTAATTGATCTGCTGAAAACGCGCTCGGCTCCAATTGGAGTAGAACTTATTGTGGGTGACGTTTCCAAAGTAGATATTACGGATGCCAATTTATTCGGAGTCTATATTCAGAATCCAAATAACAATGGCGAGATAAAAGACTACTCTGCCTTCATTGCAGCTGCTCATGAGAAAGAGTTATTTGTGGTAGTAGGTGCTGACCTTATGAGTTTGTTATTAGTGAAGTCTCCCGGTGAAATGGGAGCTGATGTTGTGGTCGGTTGTTCACAACGTTTCGGAGTTCCCATGGGCTTTGGCGGACCGCACGCGGCCTTCTTCGCTACAAAAGACGAATTCAAAAGGCAAATGCCGGGACGGATCATTGGCATTTCACAAGACGCAAAAGGAAACCCGGGCTATCGCATGGCCTTACAAACACGCGAACAGCACATCCGCAGGGAAAAGGCAACTTCAAACATTTGCACGGCACAGGTTTTATTGTCTGTAATGGCCGGTATGTATGCTGTTTATCATGGACCCGAAGGATTGAAAAAAATTGCTGGAAGGATCCATGGGCTTACAAAAGTTTTGGATTCCAATTTGAAAGTGGCCGGCATCAAACAAGTCAACGAAAATTACTTTGACACATTAAAGATTGCCGTATCCGACAAAAAAGTAATCGAACGTGAGGCTGACCAACACGAAATCAATTTCAGATACTTTGCTGATAACCATGTTGGAATTTCTATTGATGAAACAACATCATTGAAAGACGTTGAAAAAATCCTAAAGGTTTTTGGAGTTACTAAAACGCTCACAGGAGCGAAGGCTGAGCTAAGCTTTCCATCCGCATTGGTTAGGAAATCATCTTACCTCACTCATCCCGTTTTCAACTCCTACCACAGCGAGCACGAAATGCTCCGTTATATCAAAAAATTAGAGAGTAAGGACTTATCCATGGTGCATTCGATGATCTCATTGGGATCGTGTACCATGAAGTTGAATGCAACCACCGAGATGATTCCGGTGACATGGCCTGAGATAGGTAATATGCATCCCTTTGCGCCAAGCGATCAAACACAAGGCTATACCGAAATGATTTCCAATCTTGAGGTTTGGCTGAAAGAGATTACCGGCTTCACGGGAATTTCATTGCAACCCAACAGCGGAGCGCAAGGTGAGTACGCTGGATTGTTGGTGATTCGTGCCTATCATCAAAACAGAGGAGATCATCATAGAAATATTGCCCTGATTCCTTCTTCAGCTCACGGCACAAATCCGGCAAGCGCGGTAATGGCGGGTATGGAAGTAGTGGTAACCAAATCAGATGCTGATGGCAAAATTGATGTGGCCGATTTAAAAGCTAAAGCGGAACAATATAAAAATAACCTCGCCTGCTTGATGGTCACCTATCCGTCAACACATGGCGTTTTTGAAGAAGCTATCATTGATATTTGCGAAATCATTCATCAACATGGTGGCCTTGTCTATATGGATGGCGCCAACATGAATGCGCAAGTAGGATTAACATCTCCCGCTAATATTGGAGCCGATGTGTGTCATCTAAATCTTCATAAAACTTTTTGCATTCCACACGGTGGTGGTGGCCCCGGTATGGGTCCTATTTGTTGCAACGATAAACTGAAACCATTCCTTCCGGGTCATGCTGTAGTGAAAACAGGTGGTGACAAAGCCATCACCGCTGTATCTGCCGCTCCATGGGGCAGTGCCAGCATTCTTGCTATCTCTTACGCCTACATCGCGATGATGGGTAGCGAAGGATTAACTAACGCTACCAAGTTGGCGATCTTCAATGCCAACTACATCAAAGAAAGACTGAGCAGTCATTACAAAATTTTGTATACAGGAACACAGGGTCGTTGCGCGCATGAGATGATTGTCGATTGCCGCGACTTTAAAAAGTTTGGCGTTGAAGTAGAAGACATTGCCAAACGTTTAATGGATTACGGTTTCCATGCGCCTACTGTTTCTTTTCCGGTGGCCGGTACCATAATGATCGAGCCAACAGAAAGCGAACCTAAAGCTGAGATGGATCGCTTTGTAGATGCCTTGATCGAAATAAGAAATGAAATTCGCGAAGTGGAAGAAGGTAAAGCCGATAAAGAAAATAATGTATTGAAGCATGCGCCTCATACTGCCGCTGTCATAACAGCTGATGAATGGACAAGACCTTATAGCAGACAAAAGGCAGCATTTCCTTTATCTTTTGTAAAAGAAGCAAAGTTCTGGCCATCAGTAAGCAGAGTTGATAATGCTTATGGTGATAGAAACTTGGTATGCAGTTGTCTGCCAGTAGAAGAGTACACCAAAAATGAAGTAGCAACAGCTTAGTAAATAAGACTTTTGATACTAAAAAAAGCCAACCTGTAGGTTGGCTTTTTTCTTTTCTGTCAAGATTGGTTACTTCAACCCATACTTATCAATCAAATAAACCAGCGCTGCCATGGAGGCGGAGCCGAGTTCCAATTCACGTTTGCTTACCTTATCAAACGTATCGGTTGCCGTGTGATGATAATCAAAGTAACGCTGTGAGTCGGGTAGAAAACCGATCAGCGTAACACCCTGCTTAGCGAGCGGACCAATATCAGCACCACCACCCTCCTGACCAAAATCCGAAAGACCATAAGGTTCAAATAATGATTTCCAATTTCTGATTTTTGATTTAATGCTCTCATCTCCACTCAAGGTGAACCCTCTCGGGGTAAATCCTCCCCTGTCGGACTCCATCGCGGCAATATGCTTTTCCTTATTCTTTTCCGCCAGCTCGGCATATTTTAATCCTCCTCGCAATCCATTCTCTTCATTCATAAACATTACAGCCCTTATCGTTCGCTTAGGTTTATAACCCATGGCTTTCATGATTCTCAATACCTCAATCGAATGAACACAACCCGCACCATCATCGTGTGCTCCATCTCCAAGATCCCACGAATCCAAATGGCCACCAACAGCAATAATTTCTTCGGGGAATTCAGTTCCACGCAGTTCACCTACCACATTGAAGGAGGGTGCATCTTCTAAAATTTCACTGTGCGTTTCCAAGTAGATTTGCAGTTCCTTGTCTTCCTTCGCCAATCGACTAAGCAGATCAGCATGCTTTGTGCTTATCGCCACAGCAGGGATCCTTGCACCATTGGCAGCATAACTCATTCCACCGGTGTGGGGATAGTCTTCGAGGTTGAGCCCCATCGATCTCACAATAGCAGCAACTGCTCCATACTTGGCCGCCTCCGAGGCACCACTTCCACGCTGATCTACCGCACCTCCATAGGCTGCAAACGTATTGATCTTGGTTGGATCCATTGGTCGATTGAAGAAAACAATCTTACCCTGAACATTTTTTATTCCCAATTGAGCAAGTTCTTCAAAGCTTTTCACTTCAATTACTTTTGCAATGATCCCCTGTGGTCCGGTACCCACGGATCCCCCTAAAGCACAAATGTTGAGTTCAAGCGTTCCCAATTTTTTTGAATTGATGATCTTGCCAACCTCTTTTGTGCCTCGCACCCAATGAGGCACCATTAAGGGCTGCACCCACACGGAATCAAACTCAAACTTCTTCATTTCATGGTAGCTCCACTCTACGGCTGCTGCTGCACCGGGTGATCCGGATAAGCGAGCACCAACCTCTTTACTCAATTGCTCCAGCATTTCATAAGACTGCCCATACCTTAACGCCATGCCGTAGATGGCTTTGATGGTTATTTCATCTGCAGTTTGTGCGAAACTCTGACTGGCGCAAAGGAGCATCAGGGGAAAAAATATTTTTTTCATATCTACTTAGTTCAAATAAAAATAGGTTGGATGAAATATAACATCAAAGTAGCAAGATTGTAGTGAGAACTCAAAGTCATACTCAAACGTTAAAAAGGATTAACTTTGATATGAGGGCATCTTTAAAAACCTTGTCATTTTGAGCTTGTCGAAACATATTTGCTAGTATGGACTCTCTAAATCGGCTTCGACAGGCTCAGCCTGACAAACAATTTAGGTTTTTAGAGATGACCATGCTCTTTTAAAACACCAACACTATGGCTTTTTTATTTGACTCTTTTGACGGCTGGAAGCAACACTGTCTTACCGATAAGATTTCACTTGTCGAGGCCGTTCTTGATTATGAATACGAACAAAAGGGAAGGACACCGGAGCAAATCATGGAAGGGCTTGGCAAGGCATGGGATGTAATGAAAGATGCCGTTCGTACTGGCTTGGAAGAAGATATGACTTCCCGCTCGGGTATGATCAACAACGGAGCAAAGAAAGTATATCGCTATCCCAAAGCCGTTCTCTCAAAGGAATTTCAAAATCTGATTTCACGTGCTCTGGCGGCAAAAGAAGTAAACTCGTGCATGGGTCGTATTGTGGCAGCGCCCACAGCCGGGGCCAGTGGTATAATGCCAGGTGTACTTTATACCCTTCAGGAAATTCATGACATCGAAGATAAAAAAATTTTAGAAGCGATGTTGCTCGCTGCCGGAATTGCGTTGATAATCGAACAGAAAGCTTCTATCTCTGGTGCCGTTGGCGGATGTCAGGCTGAAACGGGAACGGCTGCGGCCATGGGTTCTGGCGCTATTGTTTTTTGCCTTGGCGGAAATATCGATCAGGTATTCAATGCTGTTGCCATTACTATACAATGCATGCTCGGATTAGTGTGCGATCCTGTGGCAGGACTTGTTGAAGTTCCGTGTGTTGTTCGCAATGCAAGCGCTGCAGCTATTGCCAATAGCTCCGCCCAAATTGCGCTCGCTGATGTAAGCAGTGTCATTCCTGTTGATGAAGTGATTGGTGCGATGGGAGAGATTGGCGCCAGCATGGAAACACGCTATAAAGAAACCGCCCTTGGTGGATTGGCCGCCACACCTACCGCACAGCGCATTGCGAAAAAAGTATTGATACGAGATATTGAGATGTTGCCTGATGAAGAGGTGCACTGAAGAAATTAAACAGGCTGAAACTTCTTGATGAGCTCAACTACCGCATCATACCCAAAGTAAACAGCAAGCGTAAGCAATACCGACCAGATGCTTCCGCTGATCAGCATGTAAACAATTATTTTATCCCTGCGATTTCCCAGACCTACCGCCAAAAGCGTTCCTCCGATAGGCGTGAGAATTACAGGAGTTAAGAAAGCAATACCAGCCAATCCATATTTTTTGAGAACCACAACAATCTTCTTATTCTGTTTAGGCTCGTTGGTCTTTTCAGGAAAGAATCGGTTTAGAATTTTCTCGCGGATAAATTTTCCAAAGTAGGTAAATGCAAAGACTGCTGTCATCATTCCTCCTGCGGTGACGATCATTGTGGTGAACAGGTTCAATCCCGCTGCCTTACCCAGCACAGGACCGAAAATAAACTTTAGCATACTCATCAAATAAACCGGCAGTGCTCTTAAAATCTCTTCCCACATAAATTCAAAGCTTAACACCAAAACTTAAATCTCCCGCATCTCCTAGTCCCGGCACAATATAAAATTGAGAATTTAATTTCTCATCAACAGCAAAAGTCCACAGGGTAAAAGAAATAGTAAGCTGCGTATTCAAATAACTAATCCCTTCTGGAGATGCCAGTAGAGAAGCAATATGTACATTTTTGGGTGTACCTCTTTTTAGTAATTCCTTTACCGCTTCAACAATAGATTGACCGGTCGCAAGCATGGGGTCAATGAGTATGATTTCCTTCCCTTCAAGCTCAGGAGTTGCCAGATAATCAAGTTTGATAGAGAAATCACCTTGGCCTTCCTTGCGATAGGCTCCAATGAAACCACAGTTGGCCTTGTCAAAAAAATTCTGAAAGCCTTGAAAGTAGGGAAGCCCTGCCCTAAGGATCGTAATTAAAACCGGCTCCTCAGCCAGCATGTTTAAAGAAGCCTTTCCAAGAGATGTTTGTGCTTCCGACATTTTATAAGAAAGTTTTTTAGAAATTTCAAACGCCATAATTTCACCCAGCCGCTCTAAATTTCTCTTAAACCGCATACGGTCTGCTTGAATCCCTTTATCTCTCAGTTCAAGTAAAAATTGGTTCGCAATTGAGTTTTGTTCTCCGAGGTTATAAAGCATCATGACTTTTATTTGATAAAAATTTAGAATAAAGTTGTAAGAAGAAACAATTCGCGACTAACTAGTAATCTTGCTGTCAAAACTGCCGGCAATGTACCGCCATGAAACTATTGCAACAACTGTGTGAAATCCCTGCAACCTCGGGCAATGAAGGCCCCATGAAGAATTTTCTATTGAATTACATCAAAAAAAGCAAATGGAAATCCAAGCCAAGGGTCTATGAGGGTGAGGAATTTCAAGATTGCATTATCCTGAAATTCGGAAAGCCACGCACTGCGATTTTTGCGCACATGGATACAATTGGATTCACCGTTCGCTATTTTAATCAACTCTTACCCATCGGCAGTCCGGATGCGGAAATTGGAACCAAGTTGGTAGGTCATGATAGTCTTGGACCTATTGAATGCCAATTGGAGTGGGATAAAGAAAACCATGCCTTCTACAAATTTGGAAGGGTCATTGATCGTGGCACTGACTTAACCTACAAAATCAATTTTCGTGAAACCAAGAATTACATTGAATCGCCTTATCTCGACAATCGGCTAGGAATCTACAATGCATTGAAAGTAGCCGAAACATTAAAAGATGGAGTCATTATTTTTGGTTGCTGGGAAGAGCACGGAGGCGGATCGGTTCCTTATTTGGCAGACTTTGTATATAAAAAATGGGGCGTGCGTCAGGCATTAATTTCTGACATTACCTGGGTATCAGATGGTGTTGAACATGGGAAAGGAGTTGTTATTTCGTTGCGCGATCGGAACATCCCTAGAAAAAAATTTGTCGATAAAGTAATTTCCATTGCAAAGAAACATAAAACTGATTTTCAATTGGAGGTGGAGGGCATGGGATCGAGTGATGGAGGTGAGCTTCAAAAAACGGCCTATCCTTTCGATTGGTGTTTTGTGGGAGCACCAGAACATGGAGCTCATTCGCCAAATGAAAAAGTCCATAAGAAAGACATTGATTCAATGATTGATTTGTATGGTTGGTTGATGAAGGATTTGTAGTACAATCTTTTTTACTCTATCCTTTTTGATATTTCGATCATTTCTAGCTGATTCAAAAAACCTATCTTTGTAGTACTTGCTTAATAAGTTATGAAGGTTAAGGATCTTGAATTTAGGAAGTTTATCAGCGAAGGAAGAATTCGCGAAAAGGTTAAATCATTAGCAGACCGGATTAACACGGACTATAAAGACAAAACGCCATTATTCCTGCCGATCCTCAATGGCTCATTTATTTTTGCAGCAGACTTGATAAAAGAAATAACCCTTTCCTGCCGCTTGTCTTTTGTGAAAATTTCCTCCTATCAGGGAGTTCAAAGCACAGGCCAATTAAAAACGCTAATCGGTCATGAAGAAAGTCTTTTTCAGCAGGACATCATTGTTGTTGAGGATATCATTGATTCAGGTTTAACTCTGGAAAAAATCCTTAAAGAACTCGGAGATCTTGGGGCCAACTCAGTGGAAGCAGTTTGCCTGCTTCGCAAGAGGCCTGCACGCGAAAAAGACATTTCAGCCAAATACATCGGATTTGAAATAGAGGACGAGTTTGTTCTCGGCTATGGGCTGGATTACGATGGTCTCGGTCGGAATCTGAAAGAATTATACAAAGCCAAATAGGATCAATATCAGCGCACTTCTCCTTGGCAACACTGATTGTTGGTTGCTGCTTGCTGCATTAAAATTCTTATCTTAGCCCCCCGTTTAAAAAACCTATTTGTCACTTTAATCAGTCCACTCAATGGTAAATCTTGTACTCTTTGGCCCTCCTGGCGCAGGCAAAGGCACACAAAGCGATAAGCTAATTCAGAAGTACGGCTTTGTACATATCTCTACAGGTGACCTTTTCAGATGGCATACCAAGAACGATACTCCCCTGGGAAAAAAAGTAAAAGACATTATGAACAGTGGCGCGCTTGTCCCCGATGAGATCACCATCGCCATGCTGAAAGAAGAGTTGGATAAAAATCCAAAGGCTACAGGTTTCTTATTCGATGGCTTCCCCCGCACCGTGCCACAAGCAGAAGTGCTTGATAAATTCATGAAGGAAAATGGTACAGCCATTCATCACGTTATTGCACTTGACGTTAACGAACAAGAAGTCCGTAACCGGATAGCAAAAAGAAGAACAGAGGGAAATCGGGCAGACGATGAAGAAGAAAAACTAAACAAGCGCATTGTTGAATACTTTTCTAAAACAGTTCATGTCCTGCCTTTTTATGAAAAGCAAGACAGATTGAAGACCGTACAGGGTATTGGCAGCATTGATGATATTTTTAACACCATCTGCAAGCTTCTGGGCTAGCGCTGCGCTGAACATCCACACTTAAATCTTAAATCTCTTTGTCCTCTCCCAACTTTATCGACTACGTAAAATTTAATTCACGCTCTGGAAGTGGTGGTGCAGGGTGCTCACATTTCCTCCGCGATAAATCGGTAACAAAAGGCGGACCTGATGGCGGTGATGGCGGACATGGCGGACATATTATCCTTCGTGGCAATGCGCAGCTTTGGACGTTGCTTCACTTGAAATTCAGAAAACACATTATTGCAGAGAAAGGAGAACCGGGTCGTGATCAGAATTGTACTGGTGCAGACGGTAAAGACGAAATTGTAGAGGTTCCTTTAGGTACTGTAGCACGAAGAGTAGAAACCGGTGAAATTGTTTGTGAAATCAATACAGATGGCCAAGAAGTAATCCTCACTCCGGGTGGTCGTGGAGGAAAAGGCAATGCGTATTTTGCAACACCTACCAATCAAACTCCACAACATGCGCAACCCGGAGAGCCCGGAATAGAAGAATGGATTGTTCTTGAACTTAAGTTGCTTGCCGATGTAGGCTTAGTTGGATTTCCTAATGCTGGAAAGTCAACACTGCTCTCTGTAGTCTCAGCCGCCAAGCCGAAGATTGCCGATTATGCCTTCACAACACTTACTCCCAATCTTGGTGTTGTCCCCTATCGCGATGTGAAGTCTTTTGTAATGGCAGATATTCCGGGGATTATTGAAGGAGCTGCAGAAGGAAAAGGATTAGGTATCCGTTTCTTGCGACATATCGAAAGGAATTCATTATTGCTCTTTATGATTCCAGCCGATACAAAAAGCATTAAAGACGAGTATGAAATACTGCTCAATGAATTGAGAAAATATAATCCTGAATTACTGGATAAGAAAAGACTGCTGGCAATTACGAAAAGTGATATGCTGGATGAGGAACTGATGACAGAAATCCAAAAAGAAGTGCCTAAAGAACTTCCATCTATTTTTATTTCTTCACTTACCAACAAAGGGATCGGTGAACTTAAGGATCTTATCTGGAAAAACCTTCACTGAATTCCTACGCTTACTGCCTTAATGTCACCCCCCAACGATTGGCAAAATTCTTGTCATTTTGCGACACATAAATAGTGAAGTAGATATGGAAAATTCAGTGCATCCAGAGTCAGAACTGGGAAAACATGACGATTTAGAATCTGAAGTACCCCCAATGCAAAGCCCTGAAGCAGAAGAACCACGAATAGAAGACACTCAAAAAGATGTAATGAAAAAGCTTCAGGACGAATTGGCAGAGGCAAAGGATAAATATGTACGGCTTTATGCTGAGTTTGATAATCACCGCAGAAGAACCGCCAAAGAGAAGATCGAAATGATCCAATCCGCTAACGAGAGCCTGATTAAATCACTCCTCCCTGTAGTAGATGACTTTGACCGGGCAGAAAAATCCTTCAAAGATAAAAACGATAAAGAGTCGGAAGGCTTTTTTCTCATCCAGCATAAATTCAAGAAACTGCTTGATCAATATGGGGTGAAGATGATGGAAGCCAATTCAACTGTTGAATTCAACCCCGATCTCCATGAAGCTATTACTCAAATTCCAGCACCGGATAAAAAATTAGTGGGCAAAATTGTGGAAGTGGTGGAGAAGGGTTATTTACTGAATGATAAGGTGATTCGCCACGCCAAAGTGGTCATTGGAAATTAACCTCAGCTAGATGTCCACCAAAAGAGATTACTACGAGATACTTGGCATAAGCAAGAGTGCTTCTGCTGACGAGATCAAGAAAGCTTACCGAAAGGTTGCTATTCAATTCCACCCGGATAAAAATCAAGGCAATAAGGAAGCAGAAGAAAAATTTAAAGAAGCTGCAGAAGCTTACGAAGTATTGAGCAATGCTGAAAAGCGCGCCAAGTACGATCGGTTTGGTCATGCCCGATCTGGTGGAGGCGGTGGCGGTGGTCATGAAATGAACATGGAAGATATCTTCAGCCAGTTTGGAGATATCTTCGGAGGTGGAGGCGGCAGTCCATTCGATAGTTTTTTTGGTGGAGGTGGTCGTAGCCGACAAAGAAAAGGATCCAACCTTCGCATCAAATTAAAATTGAACTTGGAAGAAATCGCCAATGGCGTTGAAAAGAAAATTAAAGTAAATCGTCTCATCCAGGCTGAAGGTGTTACCTTCAAAACGTGTTCTGCTTGTCAGGGCCAGGGCCAGGTACGAAAAGTAGTGAATACCATGCTGGGTCAAATGGTTTCTACCGGCACATGTCCGACTTGTGGCGGTGCAGGTCAACTACTTGATAAGCGTCCTTCAGGTGTAGATAGTTCTGGTCTGGTATCAAAAGAAGATTTAATTACAGTAAAGATTCCAGCAGGCGTAAGTGATAGCATGCAACTCTCCATGTCTGGAAAAGGCAATGAAGCACCCGGAGGAGGGGTTCCGGGAGATCTTCTGATTGTCATCGAAGAGCAAGAAGACAAGCAACTGAAACGGGATGGGAACAACCTCATCTTTGATCTTCATGTGAGTTTTATTGATGCTGCCATCGGCACCAGTGTGGAAGTTCCTTCCATCGGTGGCAAAGTGCGCATTAAAATAGAGCCAGGAACTCAAAGCGGAAAAATCCTTCGCCTTCGGGGTAAAGGAATTAAAGACATCAATGGTTATGGCCATGGCGACCAACTTATCTATGTCAATGTCTGGACGCCTAAAAAATTGACCACTGAAGAAAAAGCTAAACTGGAAACGCTACGTCAATCCCCCAACTTTCAACCCCATCCAGATGAGAACGACAAAGGATTTTTTGAGCGGATGAAGGAATATTTCGGGCAGTAAGCGATATGCAAAGCCCTTTCTTAATGAATTAGGCGTTATTTTTTTATAACCCTTCCGTTAAAACCCCGTATACATACCATTACGGATGTCCCTTTTCTTCATTTTTAGTTGATTCATGGGCAACCTTAGACCTAATTCTCATTTAGTATAGCTTTCAAATGGTTAAACTTCTGTCGTTGGCTTTGATGGGTAGCAGCTTCGCCTTTGGAGTTATGGGGCAGATTAAGAAGCAATTCTCTGTAGAAGATGTTGCACATTGTGAAAACGTTCAGCTTCACCTAAAAGCGAAAACCGGCAATTGCTTTATCCGGCCCAGTCAAAATTCAGACTTACTTAATATCTACAGCAATCAGGAGTTGGAGGAGTACGGTCACAGCTTCAGTCAGGAGGTAACAGGCACAACTTGTCACGTAAAACTATCACTGGATCAAGAGGGGGAACGAGGTGTGGGAAGGAAGATCTCTTACCGGGTTTTTGGAGACGATGAGAGTGCTGTTCTCGATAAAGTATGGAAAGTCTACCTCACGGAAGAGAAACCCTATGCGTTAGATCTTGATTATGGGTTAGGCAATGCTAACATTGATTTATCCGGACTCTCGATTTCGAAACTTAAAATAAAAACAGGAAGTGCCGATGTTAATGTTTCATATGCATCGGGTATTGAGAACAAAGTCGAAATGGATACTTTTTTTGTTAAAGTAGATCTCGGCTCTGTTAATGTGAAGCAATTAAACCTCTCCCGGTCCAGGGTTGTTTTGGCAGACGTTGGCTTTGGAAACATGATGCTCGACTTCAGCGATACTCCGCTCACTAACAATCTCGTCAAAGGAAGTGTGGGTGCCGGAAATCTTGTTATCATGCTCCCCGATAAGGAAACTCCAATCCTCGTAAAAATTACAGACTCCTGGCTCTGTAGTGTGAATCTCTGCCGCGGACTAAAGAAAATTGGTGAGAATACCTTTGCCAATGCCGCTTACAAGCGCGATGCGAAAAACTCCATCACCTTTGATCTTGAAGTCTCTATGGGCAAGATCATTTTTAAGGAAAAAAATTAAGTAAAAGCTTATCTAAGTTTCAAAAAGAATTTCATAGCGATTTAATTCTTTTTCTATTTTTGTTTCCTATCGTTTCAATAGATAAACCATTCCACCGTGGACGCATTAATTACCCAGGAGGTCACTAAACGGTATACCAACCATACTGCACTTGATCGGGTAAGTATCACTATTCCTGAGCAAACAATTTTTGGTTTGCTTGGTCCTAATGGTGCCGGTAAGACAACGCTTATCCGCATCATCAATCAGATCATCAATAAAGATGAAGGGGAAGTGCTCTTGTTCGGAGAAAAACTCAATCCCAATCATGTTGGTTTGATTGGATACCTTCCAGAGGAGCGCGGACTCTATAAAAAACTGAAGGTGGGAGAACAACTTCTGTACCTGGCTCAATTAAAAGGACTCAAGAGGGCAGATGCGCTAGCCAGGATTAAGTTGTGGCTTGAAAAATTTGACATTAAAGACTGGGCAAACAAAAAAGTAGAAGACCTCTCCAAAGGAATGGCGCAGAAGGTGCAATTCATCAGCACCGTCATGCATGAACCACGGCTCATCATTTTGGACGAACCCTTCTCAGGTTTTGACCCGGTGAATGCAAAACTGATCACCGAAGAAATTCTTGACCTAAAGAAAAAGGGTTGCACCATTATCTTCTCAACACATCGCATGGAAACTGTGGAGGACCTCTGCGATCACATTGCGTTGATTAATAAATCAAAAAAAATACTGGAAGGGTCAAAAAAACAAGTCAAAGATCAATTCCGTGACAATACATTTTCCATTGATCATAAAGGTCCATTTTCTCTTAGCAATGGCCAATACGCGTTGTTAAAACAAGAGGCTCGGGAAGAAGATCATTTTAATTCTCTTGTTAAAATGAAAAATGCAGGAAGTCCCAACGAACTTCTTCGCGATCTTATTCAACTGACTGAAGTAAACGGGTTTCAGGAAAAAATTCCGACCATGAGTGAAATTTTTATAACCTTAGTGAAAGGAAAATCCCATGAATAAAATTTGGTTAATCATCCATCGCGAATTCTTAAATCGCGTTCACAAGAAATCTTTTCTGGTGGCAACGATTCTGGTACCGTTGATCTTTCCGGCCATTATCGCCTTGCTGGTTTTTGTTTCTAAGGAATCGGAAAAGAACTCCCGTAAAGAAGTCATCCACTACATTGATGAGAGCGGTGTTTTTATCCCTGACTCTTCCAAATACATCTATAAAAATTTTAATGGCTCACTGGAAGACGCCAAACAGGCGTTTCTAGCCAGCGAAGACTTTGGATTGCTCTACATTCCCAGGTTTGAGCTTTCAAAACCAGAAGGCATCATGCTGTACACAAAGATCAATCCCAGCCTGGATGATATTGGCAATCTTGAAGGTGCATTAGCAGGCCGTGTGAAAGATTTGAAAATGCAGAGATTGAACATTGATCAAAAGTTATTGGATAGCCTGAAGACTAACATCAGTATCAAAACAGTAAAGCTTTCGGAGAGTGGTCAGGAGAAATCCAGCAATTCAGTCATCTTGTCTGGCATCGGCATGGCGGGTGGTATTTTGATGTACATGTTTATCTTTATTTATGGCGCCCAAATCATGCAAGGCATCATTGAAGAAAAAACAAGTAAGGTGGTGGAAGTTATTGTTTCTTCCGTAAAACCTTTTCAATTAATGATGGGCAAAATAATTGGCCTGGCCTCTGTGGGGTTATTGCAATTCCTAATATGGATCATTTTAATGTCTACCCTTACCTTTGGCGTACTGGGTTATTTTGGAATCGATCCTCCTCAACAGCAAGCTATGCAACAGATTTCAGGAGAAATGGCAGCTCAGCAAGAAATGATGAATTCTGAATTCATGAATGGATTCAACGAAGTACTTCAGCTCCCCTGGATGTTTATTATTTCTGTTTTTTTGTTTTATTTTCTAGGAGGCTACCTCATCTATGGAGCACTGTTTGCAGCCGTGGGTTCTGCGGTTGACAGTCCTGCTGAAGCTCAACAATTTATGTTCCCGATCACCATACCCTTGCTGATCTCTTATATGAGTTTGTTTATGTTCATTCTTAAAGATCCTCATGGAGCGGTAAGTCTCTGGTTATCTATTATTCCGTTTACTTCTCCCATTGCGATGATGGGACGAATAGGTTTTGGTGTACCTCTCTGGCAGCTCGTCTTGTCTATGACCTTATTGATCGGAGGCTTCATTTTAACTACCTGGGTGGCTGGTAGAATTTACCGTGTAGGCATTCTGATGAGTGGCACAAAGGTGAATTATAAAGTTCTTGCTAAATGGTTCTTGCAGCGAGGTTGATTTTGCAATAATCGAATGCATACAAAAACCGGAGTCTATCCGGTTTTTTTATATATCTTCATCGCCCATGGCAACGAAAACACCGCTCCCATCAATAGATTTCTATCAAGATAATGCCAACCTGAAGTGGATTATTCTAGCCGTATCCACTATTATCAGTATCGGCTCGGTGTATTACACCAATATTTTGGTGGAGCAATTGAAGGAGCGGGAAATAAATCAGGTGAAACTGTATGCACGTGCTTTAGAGTATACTATCAACGAATCAGACGA
>JANNRV010000093.1:0-3084 GCA_031401775.1 Bacteroidia bacterium
TAAAATAGAATCGGAAGACAAGGCCTTAGCGTCAGCCGATGTTGTTATTATCGCTATTCCTGTCAGTGCCTTGTGTGCTTTGCTTCCTTCTGTACTTGACCTTATTGGCAAACATACCGTAGTGATTGATGCAGGTTCTACAAAAACACAAATCAGCAAAGCTGTTAGCGGGCACGAAAGAAGAAAGCAATTTGTGGCAGCTCACCCCTTGGCAGGAACGGAGAACTCCGGACCTGAAGCAGCATTAGCCGGATTGTTCACGGGGAAAACAGTTATTATTTGTGAGCAAGACAAATCTTCGCCCGAAGCATTGGCAATAGCAGGAAGGATTTTCAATGCATTGGAAATGAAAACCATTTTCATGGAGGCGGATGAACATGATAAGCACGTGGCCTACGTGTCGCATCTCTCGCATGTAAGTTCGTTTCTATTGGGACAAACGGTCTTGGATATTGAAAGGGACGAGAAGAATATTTTCGATCTGGCCAGTACAGGTTTTGCTTCCACCGTGCGCTTAGCAAAGAGTTCGCCCGATATGTGGGCTCCGATCTTTGAGCAAAATGTAGAATACCTGAGCCAGGCCTTGTTGGAATACATCATGCATTTACAGAAATTTCATTATCATTTGATGAAGCATGACACTAAGGAGTTACATCGCATCATGTCGCGGGCCAATGAGATTAGAAGAGTATTGGATGGTATTGAGTTAAAAAATGTTAAAACAGAAAAAGCAGAAATAAAAATTTAGAAATCATGACAAAAAAAGGACTAGACCTACAACCCTTATCAAGCTGGATGAACGTGGATCGTCCACTCATCATCAGCGGGCCTTGCAGTGCAGAAACAGAAGACCAGATGATCGCTACGGCCAAACAAATTGCAGCCACGGGAAAAGTGCATGCACTTCGTGCTGGTATTTGGAAACCACGCACCCGTCCCGGTCAATATGAAGGAGCAGGAGATATAGGACTTCAATGGTTGATGCAGGCAAAAAAAGAAACAGGTCTTCCTGTAACCACCGAAGTGGCTACGGTTGCTCATGTTGAAGCTGCGCTAAAAGCGGGAGTTGATATTCTATGGGTTGGTGCACGCACCACGGTTAATCCTTTCTCGGTACAGGAAATTGCTGACGCATTGAAAGGTGTTGATATTCCTGTCATGGTAAAGAATCCTGTCAACCCTGATCTTGAATTGTGGATCGGTGCACTTGAGCGGCTTAATCGTGCGGGTATCACAAAGTTAGTCGCTATTCATCGTGGATTTTCTTCTTTTGAAAAAGGACCGTTCCGCAATGCCCCGATGTGGGACATTGCCATTGAATTGAAAACTCGTTTTCCTGAGTTGGATATGATTTGCGACCCAAGTCACATTGCCGGTAACAGAGACCTGATCGCGTTGATCGCACAAAAAGCTCTTGATCTGGATATGGCAGGGTTGATGATAGAAAGTCATATCAACCCCGATGCGGCCTGGAGTGATGCCAAACAACAAGTCACACCTTCTGTCCTGGGTAAAATTATTGATGGTCTTGTGGCGCGTACGGTTTCTTCCGATAATAAATCGTTTAAGGACACACTTAGCATTTTGCGTGAGCAGATCGATCAGCTTGATGATGACATCATGACCAAGATGGCTTCACGGATGAAGATATCGGAGAAGATTGGCCAATATAAAAAAGAGAACAACGTGACCATCCTTCAGGTAAATCGATGGGATGAGATTGTGCAGACCCGTGTAGGCATGGCCAAAGCGATGGGATTGGATGAAGGTTTTATGCGCGATTTCTTAAGACTGGTGCACCATGAATCAATTCAGGTGCAAACGAAGGTGATGAATAAGGTAGCGGAGAGAGTGTAAGTTAATGTAGGATTGAAGAATTAAGATGTATGATTTAGTAGCAATAATGATGAGAGTTATTTTATTTGTTCTGATTCTTCAATCCCTTTTTGTTACACTCGTAGCTCAACCTGTTGATAAGAAATATCTCTTTGGTCAATTTGATCCCACTACAGATTCTCGGTTTTCCAAACTGAAAGATGAGCACACAGGTGGCTCTGCAAGAGGCGGTGTATTGCGATCAGAAACCTACGAAGCATTTCAAAAGATGTCGCAGGCCGCAAAGAAGGAAGGCGTGATTCTCACCATCATTTCGGCCACACGCAATTTTGAAAGTCAAAAAGGTATTTGGGAAAACAAATGGAATGGTAAAACTAAGGTTGAGGGGAAGGACCTGACTACTATAAAAGATAAGGCAGAGCGGGCTAAAATTATTTTACACTATTCTTCTATGCCCGGCAGTTCGCGCCATCATTGGGGCACAGACATGGATTTAAACAGTTTGGATAACTCTTACTTTGAATCTGGTAATGGTTTAAAAATTTATCAGTGGCTAAAGGTACATGGGCAAGAATTTGGATTTTGCCAGCCCTATACTTCAAAAGCAGACAGAGTGCGCACCGGTTATGAAGAAGAAAAATGGCATTGGTCTTACTTGCCTTTATCAAAGCAATTTCTCGATAACTATTTGAAGACGGTACAATACAAAGACATTGCCGGATTCAAAGGCAGCGAAACAGCTCCTTCGATAAAAATTATTGAAAATTATGTTCAGGGTATAGGGTGTAAGTAGGTTGTTAGGGTGAGATTTTATCCCGAAATTGGGACTCCTTTCAAAACCAAATCCTATGAAAAATTTACCCTGGAAAAAACTTGGTCTCGGTGCTTTGGTAGTGGCGGTTATCGCTTTCGGTGTTTTTTATTTTCAGAAAGCAAAAAGTAAGACGAATGCTACAACCTCCATCAATCCAGCCTTTGGTGAATACATCTCCTCTTACACCGCTGGCGTTATCAGCTCCGGGTCCACTATTCACATTGTTCTTGCCAAGGATGCGGTGGACTCCACCTCCATAGGCCAGGAAACGGGTGTAAAATTGTTGGAATTTAATCCTTCCATTAAAGGCACTTCACGCTGGCTTGATAAAAGGACATTGGAGTTTCAACCTGAAGCACGCTTATCCTCTGGGCAGATTTATGAAGTGAATTTCTTCCTTTCGAAGTTGCTGGATGTACCGCGTGATCTGGCCA
>JANNRV010000094.1:0-4122 GCA_031401775.1 Bacteroidia bacterium
GTCCGCAATTCATTAAGCTGGACTTACCACTTCCGGAATAACCCATGATGGTAACGGACCTATGCGCTGAGAGTTTAAGCAGGATTTCGTCCATTCACTCTTGATGAATCTCACCTTTTCTTTGGTAGAGAAGGTCAGGTAGACGAAATCCTGCTTAAACTCTCAGCGCATAGGTCCGTTACCATCATGGGTTATTCCGGAAGTGGTAAGTCCAGCTTAATGAATTGCGGACTTATACCGGTCTTGTATGGTGGGTTTATGACACACACTGGACCCAACTGGCAAGTGCTCTCCATCAGGCCAGGAAACTCTCCCATCATTAATTTAGCGAACTCCGCAGTTGATTATCTCATTAAGCAAGAAAGGATAGAAGAAAAAGACAGGCCTATTTACAAGTCGATTTTCAATTCCGTTTTGCGAAGTGGTTCTGATGGCTTAGTAGAAGTTTCTAAGTTCTTGCAAACGGATGACGATGAGAATATTTTTTTCCTGATTGATCAGTTTGAAGAGCTATTTAGGTACAAGGATTCCGGGAATGAGGAATTTGTCAATGAGGCAGCCCTGTATGTTAACCTTATACTAACAGCGATTGATCAACAGAACACACCTATATATCTGGCCATTAACATGCGCTCAGATTTTATAGGAGATTGCTCATCCTTCCCAGGGCTTACGCAAATGATCAATGCGAGCAATTATCTGGTGCCGCAGATGACTCGTGAACAAAAGCGGATGGCGATTGAAGGCCCTGTTGCAGTTGGCGGTGGCAAGATTTCTCCTCGCTTAATCAAGCGATTGCAAAATGATATTGGTGACAATCAAGATCAACTCCCTATTCTGCAGCATGCGCTGATGCGTACCTGGGATTATTGGATTGCTAATCATGAGGCGGGTGAGTCCATGGACATAAGGCATTACAATGCGGTGGGAAGAATTAGCCAGGCATTGTCAATACATGCCAATGAAGCTTACGATGAATTTTCACAACGACAGAAAGATATAGCCGAAGTCCTTTTCAAAAGTATTTCTGAAAAGAACCTGGAAAATCAGGGAATGCGGAGACCTTGCAAAATAGGTCTCGTAGCTGAACTTGCAGAAGCGAGCGAGACAGAAGTGATTGAGGTAGTAGAGCAGTTTCGCAAGCCAGGAAGATCGTTTCTTATGCCAGGGATTCAGGTAAAGTTAAATGCAAATTCTACAGTCGAACTTTCCCATGAGAGTTTGATGCGAATTTGGACACGCCTAACCGGATGGGTGGATGAGGAGTTTGAGTCTGCACAGATGTACAAACGTATTTCTGAGGCGGCTGCCATGTATCAGATTGGTAAGACAGGTCTATGGAGGCCACCTGATTTACAACTTGCTTTGAACTGGCAAAAGAAGCAAAAACCTACTCGTACCTGGGCACAGCGCTATGATGTAGCTTTTGAGCGTGCGGTTGTTTTTCTGGATACAAGCCGCATCACGTTTGAAGCTGAACTGAAGAATCAGGAAATGCTTCAACGCAGAATGCTGCGCAGAGCAAGAGTGACGAACATCATTCTCGCGATACTTCTGATTATTGCTATTGGATTTTTCTTTTTTGGATTTACCCAAAAACTGGAGGCAGATAAGAATTTTCTTGCTGCAAAAAATGAGGCGACCCGCGCGGATGCGGCAAGAGATGAAGCTCTCAAACAAGAGCAAATTGCCAAAGATCAAACGAAACTTGCAGAACAAAGAGCGTTAGAGATTGCAAAACAGAATAGCCAATTAGAGAAGCAAAAAGATGCTCTGGAAGTCGCCTTGAATGATGCGAAGTATCAGAAATTCTTAGCTGAAAAGAACCTGTTACTCGCCAATGAACAAAGAGATAGCGCGCGCTACCAGCGTGAAGTTGCCTTAAGTGAATATAACCGTGCAGAAAAGAACTTTGAAGATGCAAGACGTCAATTGATGCTCTCCATCGCTCAGTCGCTCGAAGCGAAATCCGTTCGCATTGATGACAAAGAATTGGCTGGATTGACAGCAATGCAGGGCTATTCATTCCACACACAATATGAAGGAAAGAAATATGACCCTTATGTATTCAGTGGATTGTACTATGCGTTGACGAAACTTAGCAGTTCTACCTATAATGCCGTAAAGGTACCGGGTAGTCTAAAGAACAAGATGTTTGCGCTGGCCGTCTCTCGCAAAACCAATACGTATTACACAACGGGTGATGATGGATTTATTTATGCAGGTGATTTTTCTGATAAAGGAGCATTTACTGAAATCGGGTCAAATCGTTTTAGAAACCTGGTCCTAGCATTAAGCAAGGATGAACGTTATCTCGTAAATGGCAGTGACTCTTCCTTCGTTCAGGTATTTGATCTCCAGCAAAACACTAAAAAGGCCCTTAAGATAAAGGGTCATACGGCTTTAGTTACGGATGTGAAATTCCTTCCAGATAATTCGGGCTTCATCTCGTCATCGTTGGATAGAACCATTCGCTTCAATGACCCTATTTCAGGAAAAAGTAGAAAACTTGTAACGCTACCTTTTTACTTGAAGTCAATTGACATTAATGCTGCTGGCAATTTAGTAGCAGGAGCTTCGGCCTCTGGCCAATTGGTCATTATAAATTTGAAAGACAACACATTTACGACACCTGTTGATGAAGCACCGAACAGAATACTTTCGGTGGCATTTCATCCTACCCGACAATTCTTGGCCTATGGAACAGAATCAGACAGGATGATTTCAGGAGAGCGTAAGACCACAGGTATGGTTAAAATCTATGACCTTGTATTCAATAAAGTAACCAAAGAACTCAGTGGTCACAAAGCAGGCATTGTTGATCTGGAGTTCAGCCCTGATGGTTTGCTCTTGGCGAGCGCTGGATTGGATCAAAAGCTACAAATGTGGGTAGTTGATAAGGAAGAAGACCTTCCTATTTTAATGGACAATAACAACGGATATGTTTGGGATATTGGCTTCGCCAAAGGATCAGATTATTTGATAGCATCTTGCAACTCAGGAGAAATTAGAATCTGGCCGACAGATCCGAAATTACTTGCCGAGCAGGTGTGCCCGGAACTGAAGAGAAATATGACAGAGGATGAATGGGAAAAATACATCGGTAATAAAGTTCCCTACGAGACGACATGCAAAAGTTTACAGGTAAGTGATTTCTAATCGGATGCAGATAAAAAAAATTCTTGCTGCTATTCTTGTTCTTAGTTACTCTTTGTCGGCTTCGGCCCAATCCAATGTTACTGAATGTGAGCAAACTCTGGCACGGGCTACCGATGAGTTTAATGCAGGACACTTTTATGGACTACCCTCGATTCTCAAGTCTTGCCTCGAGGGTAGTTTTACAAACGAACAAAAGGTGCGGGCTTATCTATTGCTAACACAGGCCTACCTGATTATTGATGACCCTATTGCGGCAGAAGACAGCTATCTCAAATTGTTAAGAGCAAATCCAGAATATATTGCTACGCCAGAGAAAGATCCGATTGACGTAGTGTATCTGAGTCAGAAGTTCACTACCACCCCAATTTTTACACCCCACTTGAGAATTGGAACTAATACTTCTTTCGTGAGGACGATCTATGATAACAATACAGAATCCGACAATACGATTGTTGATACCAAGCAAGTAAGGGCCTTTGGTATTCAATTCGGTGGAGGCATTGATTGGAATATCAATGATAACATCAGTTTGTGCGCGGATGGGCTTTTCTCAACCCGATCTTTTAAATCGAATAAGTCTGGTATTGCTGTCAATGACAATCAATCTGTCTTGGAAAAACAGCGTTGGTTTGATATTCCTATTTATTTAAAATACGGTGACAGTCAAGGCAAGGTAAGACCCTATGGTTATGTCGGGTACGCAACTAACCTGCTTTTAAGATCAATAGTTTCTTTAAGCTATACCAATTTGGATTCCAAAGAAAACTCAGTCCTTACTGATCCAGCCGATGAACAAATTACCTATAAACGAAACAGGCTAAGCCAATCTCTTGTTTTTGGCGGAGGTGTGCGCTACAAGGTGGGTAAAGATTTTATTTTTGCCGATGTGCGCTACATGGCCGGACTTTCGAATTTGACGAAGGAAGAAACGAACTATTATGCTGATGGAAGTTTTGATCTCAC
>JANNRV010000095.1:0-16715 GCA_031401775.1 Bacteroidia bacterium
TGTTGATCGAGTTTAGCTTGTAATTTGGGATTTACTTGCGCGCACAACGGAAATGCAAGCGTAAACAGGGCAAGACACTGACAAATTTTCTTCATAGGTTTGGGTAATTTGAATCAAGATAGAAAAAACAGGTTGGCCTCAAAAGGGATATTATGGAGTGGGTAAGAATCTTCCCCTCATCCAACGCAGCCAGGGAGAAGCTTGTGGAGAATAGGCCTCAGCTTCTCATCGTACATGGCAAGCGCATTTGTCTGGTCCTTCGCAATACAAAATTTTACGCAGTGGAGGACACTTGCACTCATAGTGGCGAATCCTTAAGTAAAGGCACCATTAATTACTTGGGAGAAATAGTCTGTCCATGGCACGCTTATCGCTTTTCTCTCCAATCAGGACGTGAATCGGGTGAGCGATCCAGAGATTTGATCAACTATGTGATACGGGAAGATGAAACAGGTTTCTATATTGGAGTTTGACCATACATTCTAAATTCTCTGCCGCAATACTATCTTCGTGTTTTCGTTTTAATCCAAATTACCCTTGAGAATTCTATTTGGTGTTGTTCTTATTTTTTCGGCACTTCTTTCTTTTGGGCAACCTTTAGAAGAGGAAAAAATCTATGCCAAACTTGTTTCAACGGTTAAAGTACCGGACGAACTCCTAAGTCTTCGTTCCGCTGTATTTTATGAATCTACTTTTAGTCAGTCTGAACTAGAAGAAATTCAAAAAGGATTTCAACAAACTGGGATTGATGCTGTCATCTATTTTGAAACTCCTCAGGCTATGGCAGGAAGTGATTCGCGATTGGCACATGCCCGCTACTTAATTACAAGAGCCATTCGTTTTCTGATTTTTCTTAGAAAGACAGATAAGGAGTATGAGTTTTCCTTCACCAACTTTAACGGCAAAAATGATTTCGTTGAGCAAAGCCAGGTAGCGTGGCAAATGAAGTCTTCTAATCTTAGTGATTTGTTGAAGTCAATCTTTCGTGCGTGTATTAATAGTCAGAAAAAACAAAATTTCCTTATCAATGATTTTCCCGAGCGGGAAGTTACAGTCAACGCCATTGTTGGTAAACGCATGGAGTCATTGGCTAAAGACATTAATTATTTCAAAGTTGCCATACCAAAATTCGGTGAACCCGAATCAGATCAACAGCTAGCACAGTATTTTAAAGATAATTTCCCCATTAAATACGAAATGGTAGAGACAATAGCCGATGAAAGAGAGTTGAGGAACAAAGGGTTTTTATATATACTTCATTATGTTCACACACAAGGAACTGTGGCGAAAGAAATTCTGGGTTATGAAGAGAACAAGTCGGAGACCGCGATCACCACAATAAAATATGTGAACAATGAACTTCAACTGAAGACCATTCCGTCAGAAACATCGATCTTCAAATTTTATTTTAAGAATATGGAATTTGACAACGTACACTTGGGTAGTAAATGGGATGCAGACGTAACCTGGCAAGAGGCATTGGCTAATCACATCCAGGCTTATCGTCAGGAAGTAAAGATTCCCTAAGCCCGCTTGCGATCACGTGACCTAATAGCAAGGGCAACCATAATAATTATGGCCACAATCATAAAACCGTTTATATGTGGGCCAATGTGAACATGCCAACCCCAGTCATCCCATCCGCCATCACCCCAGCCAAAGAGGAGCTTGAAAGGTAATGCAACAATGGCAAAGGCAGCAGCAAACAACGCCACGATCACACCGAACGCTGCGGCAAACAATCCAATAATAACACCGAACAACGCAGCACCTATTCCAAACCACAAAGGGAAAGTGAATATTAATATAATCAGCAATAAAACTGAAGAAGTAGAATTTGCGCTGCGTGTTGTCATGAGTTTGAGTTTGTACGTACCCAAACAGCAATTTTCGTACTTCCTCAAAGAAATCCTCCACAAAGTGCATTTCCGGAGTCAAATAGGTGTTTAGCTGTTCTTGATGGTGGACAATTGTTCATCTTTTGTATAAAAATGAACACTCTCATTTGCAAAATCGTACAGCACGATCAAATTCATATCGAAGTCCCAATGGCACAGGACTTGCTATAAGTTCAGGAAAGAAACGGCCATGAAGAAGATCGGATTTGTGTTGGTGATAAGTCTCTTCGCGGGCCAGGCGTGGTCTGCATCCTATTCAATGATTAATTGCAAAGCACCGAAAGGGGTGTCTATTCATGTCTATCTGAATGGTAAATTAATTAATTCAAATCGATTAGATGAAGTTCGAACAAAGAGCCGCCAAGGTTGTAACTCTATTTTTATTGAGGTAATTGAAAAATCTACAGGTCACCGTTTCTCCGTTCAAAAAGATATCGCTATTGAATCAGGTTATGAAGTCTATCTTAAGATTAAGGCAGATGAATGTGGGCCTGAAATAATACTGGCGCCCCGTTATCCTTTGTTTAGTAACTATCTCTATAATAAAAATCGCTATGCAATTCAGAATATTTCCTAACTCCTTTTCTTGTAATTAAAAACAGCCCACGAGTTTAACACAACTGCAAAGCCGGCTGCCGCCAGAAGATGAAATCGAATATCATACAACGTGCTTCCTTTTAGTACGACCATCCTTATCACTTCAATGAAATAAGATACCGGATTGAACTTGGTAAAAATCTGGGCCCACATAGGCATGCTTTCAATAGAGGTATAAAGACCACCCAACAGAATGAAGATCATGATGAGAAAAAAAGAAATCAGCATGGCCTGTTGCTGCGTTTGAGCATACGTGGAAATCAACAATCCCAGGCCCAATACACCCAGAAGATAAACAGCAGCAAATGCATAGATGGTGAATACATTACCAACTGGAACTATGCCATAAAAAATCCATTCGAGAATAAGACCTATGGTGAGTGTTGTTAAGCCTAATACCCAAAATGGAATAAGCTTGCCGAGAATGAATTGATACTTATGAATAGGCGTGACATTGATTTGTTCAATAGTTCCTACTTCTTTCTCTTTTACAATATTGAGGGCCGTCAGGAACGAGCCCACCATTGTAACTAACACTACCAAAATTCCCGGTACCATGAAAATTTTGTAGTTCATCAAAGGATTGAACCAATTAATGGCAGAAATTTGAAAAGTGGGTTGAGGGTTGATTCGCGGAAGCTGTATCCAATCCAATCGCACTTCCCGATTGAGGTCATTTATAATACTTCGCAAGTAGGCTCCTCCCAAATTGGCTTTCACTCCGTTAATTGCGTTGAGTGCCATAAATAGATTGGCTTTATCTTCTCTTACCAAATCCTTCTCAAAAGAGGAGGGTATTTGTAAGATGATATCGGCCTGGTCGTGTTCAATGTATTCCAGTGACCGGTCAAATGACTCGTTGTAGTCAACGAGATTAAAATAGCCCGATGCTTTTATTTTATTAACCAGCAGAAGTGAATAATTTGAATGATCTAAATCCACAACTGCCACGTTTACATTTTTAATTTCATAGTCCGCAGCCAAGGGCAAAATCAGCAGCTGTATCATCGGCATGAGAAAAATAATTCTCAGGATAGCCGCATTTCTGAAAATCTGCCGAAACTCTTTCTCTAATAGAATGCGAAGAATTCTCATTCCAACCGTGTTTTAAATTTCTTAATGCTCACAATCATCAGCAACATGGTCATCCCCACAAGAATGAGCGTCTCTTTCCAAATACTCATAAAGCCCAGACCCTTAATCATGACCGCTTTTACGATGTAATAAAACCACTTTGCAGGGACAATATTGGAAATGACTTGAAGGGGTATCGGCATGTTCTCTACCGGGAACATAAATCCACTGAACATGATAGTTGGCAAAAACATGCCCATTAATGAAATCAACATAGCCGTTTGTTGTGAATCTGCTACCGAAGAAATGAATAGACCGAGCGCTAATGACGTAAGGGTAAAAATAAAACACTCAAATACCAGTAGTAAAAGACTTCCATTAATGGGTACATCCAGGGCAAATACACTCAGCAGCAAAATACTTCCGATGTTAATCATCGACAGCAACAAGTAGGGAACCATTTTGGCAACTACCACTCTTAAGGGCACGATGGGAGAAACTAATATTACTTCCATGGTACCGATTTCCTTTTCACGCACTATCGAGATGGAGGTCATCATAGCGCACACTAACATAAGCACCATAGCCATTACCCCCGGCACAAAATTGTAAGAGCCCTTCATTTGCGGATTGTACAACATCCGCATTTCGGTTTGGATGTCATAGGGGTGATTCTGATTTCCTTTCATGCCATTTTGATAATCGATAATGATGGCGCTTGCGTAGTTCGTAAGTGTATTGGCCACATTCGGATCAGTAGCATCCGCGATTAATTGAATAGGGGCGGAATTAGTATGCAGTAATGTATTTTGAAACAAGGGCGGAAATACAACGGCAAGCTTTATTTTGCCTTCACGAAAAGCAGATTCAAGATCCCCAACACTAGTTAAGTTCTTCTCAATATCAAAATAACGGGAAGCATCCAATTCATGAATGATGGCGGCAGTAGTTTCGTCTTTGGAATTATCTAAAATAGCAATGCGCGAGTTTTTAACTTCGTTGGTGAGGGCAAATCCAAAAATCACAATCTGGACCACAGGCATTCCAAAAAGAATGAATAGCGTGCGCCTGTCCCTCAGGAGATGGTAAAATTCTTTTTGAATAAAAAATAGAAATTGCTTCATTAAATCCGTTGTTGCTGTTCGTTGATGGTTGTTGGCTGTGTTACGAATAACGGTCAACCAACATCGATCATCGACTATTCCCCTCTTTTTGCGTTTCTAGC
Source organism: Bacteroidia bacterium (assembly GCA_031401775.1). GTDB lineage: Bacteria > Bacteroidota > Bacteroidia > Cytophagales > Cyclobacteriaceae > ELB16-189. The sequence continues at coordinate 4,795 of JANNRV010000095.1, forward strand.
CAATTGCACAAAAACTTCCTCCATACTTGGCGCATTAAACTTTATTTTTAATTCCATTGGTGTATCCAGTGCATCAATTCTTCCGTCTACCATTATGGACACGCGATCGCAGTACTCCGCTTCGTCCATGTAATGTGTAGTTACAAATACCGTAGTGCCGTCATTTGCCGCCTCATAAATCATCGTCCAAAATTCTCGTCTGGTAATGGGATCAACCCCACCCGTTGGCTCATCTAAAAAAACAATCTTAGGTTGGTGCAGCATGGCAACAGAAAATGACAGCTTCTGTCTCCAACCCAAGGGCAGTGACTTCACCAATTTGTCTACCTGCTCCTCCAGATGAAGGTGCTTCACCATAAATTCTGTCTTGGATTTTATTTCTCCATCAGTCAGTCCATAGATGCCTCCATAGAAGCGGATGTTTTCACGAATGGTCAAGTCTTCATACAATGAAAATTTTTGACTCATGTAGCCAATGCTTCTTTTTATTTTCTCGGCCTCTTTATACAAATCAAATCCTGCTACCATCGCCTGGCCGCTTGTCGGAAATGAAAGTCCGCACAACATCCGCATGGCGGTGGTCTTGCCCGCACCGTTGGCTCCCAGGAAACCAAATATCTCGCCTTGCTTTACGTTGAAAGTGATCGCATTTACGGCAGTGAAATCGTTGAATCGTTTGGTCAGGTCCTGAACCGATATGGCGAATGTATCTTTCATTGGCCCATGAGTTCCATAAAGCAATCTTCGATTGTAGCGGGAATCTTATTGATTTCCATTTCCGTGGAGATTTTAGAGAATTGGCGTTTAGCTTCGTCCTCATTCAAATTTTCTTTGAATGTAACGTGATGAAATTGCCCAAAAGGATAGCACGTATGAATGTTAGCGTTTGATTTAAGATCGTTCATCAATTGATACATATTATTTGCTCGCACTGACCAGAGTGGTTTCCTGAAGTTTTCGGTGATTCCCTTTGGCGAATTGATTTCCAAAATCTTTCCTTCTTGCATCAGTGCCACGCGGTCGCACAAACTCGCTTCATCCATATAAGGAGTAGAAACAATAATAGTGATTTTGTAGCGCTGCAAATCGCGGAGCAACTCCCAAAACTCTTTGCGCGAAACAGCATCAACTCCCGTTGTTGGTTCATCTAAAAACAGGATACTGGGACGGTGAATAAGTGCGCAACTCAACGCTAGTTTCTGTTTCATCCCTCCTGAAAGTGCGCCTGCCCTTCTTTTTTTGAATGGTTCAATTTGATGATAAATTGCTTTTATCAAATCATAATTTTCCTCGAGCGAAGTATTGAAGAGCGTGGCGAAAAAGGAAAGGTTTTCCTCAACCGTTAAATCCTGATAAAGTGAAAAACGGCCTGGCATATAGCCAACACGCTTTCTTATTTCTTTGTATTGACGTACTACATCAAAACCATCCACCGTGGCTTCTCCTTCATTAGCCAACATGAGTGTAGTCAGAATTCTGAACAATGTTGTTTTTCCTGAGCCATCCGGACCAATCAATCCGAACAATTCACCTTGTTCTACCTCAAATGAAATATTCTGTAAGGCTTTTACAGTGGACTTCTCTGCCTTGAAGCTCTTACTGATATTATTTACCGACACCGATATCACTTTTACAAGTATTTAATTGGGGATCGAAAATCTGTTTTTCTTGAAACCTGCTACTTACTACTAAAGTCTACTTCTCCATACATTCCAATCTTCAAAAATCCATCGTTCCTTACTTTCACTTTGATGGCATACACCAGATTGGCGCGTTCATCTTTTGTTTGGATAGTCTTTGGAGTAAACTCCGCTTTGTCGGAAACCCATTCCAGCGTTCCTTCGTAGTTTTTTGATCCTCCATTTACATCATCCACAATGATCTTCACTTTTTGTCCGAGTTTAACAGCCGAAAGCTGATCGCCCGAGATGTAAGCGCGGAATAGAATAGTTGAAAGATTGGCAATTTTATAAAGTGCTTTCCCCGCTGCAATCATCTCATCTTGCTGCACATATTTAGATAGAACCGTGCCTGGAATTGGATTTACAATGAGTGATTTTTTAATCTGATCATCGAGTTGTTCAATTTGCGCCTTCAAGGGAAGCGTTTCGCTTTGCAAGGAACGATTTGTAATGTTGAGGGAAGTTTGCATGGAGTTGTATTGCTTTCTTAATAAATCAATCTGGGCATTTAAATCATCCAATTGCTTTTTTGTAGCAGCATCCTCTTTCAGTAAATTCTCTACACGTTTTCTTTCATACTCAGCGGTTTCAATTTGCTTTTGAAGGGTTGCCAGTTGACTTGCTGCATCAGGCTGCTTGGCCATCAACGCGCGAATAGAATAAACCAATTGTTTCTTTCGAAGTGAAAGCTGCGTGGTATCAATGAATCCAATTGCTTCCCCGGCTTTAAGTACAACTCCCTCATCCAATTTGAATTGCACTATCTTGCCCGTTGCTTCCGCGGAAACGATGACCTCATCCGCTTCAAAATTTCCTGAAGCATCATATTCACTATTGTTATTCCCACAGGCCGCCAATAGTAGGCTAAGGCAATGAATAAGTATATTTTTCATGTCAACTGATTTTAATTTCCGAGCGTAGTTTGATAGTTATATTGTGCCAGCAGCAATTGTACTTGATGATAAATTAGATTTTGCTTAGCCACATCTTCTGCGTTAAGCTCTTTAAGAAGATCATTTGTCGAAATTACCCCGTTATCGTATTGCGACTGAGCGGTGCTTTTAATCTTTGCTCGCAATGTTATGATCTGTTCGTCTACCCGAATGAGGTCATTCCATTTCTGGGCCTCTTTACCCTGCTGTTTCAAAGCAAGATTGGTATTGAAAGAAAAGGTTTCGCGTTGGGCATTCACACTTTGCGCATTCACATCAAGTAATTGTTTTTCCCTGTTCGAATTATAAAAGCCGGAAAGCGACCAGTTCAATCGTAAGCCACCTAAGTAATAAAAATTAAATTCGTTCTTGAGAAGGTTGAGGGCAGGCCTTCCATAACCGCCTTGAAAAAATGCTCCAACTTTCGGAAGATTGCGGCTGCTCGTAGATTTAAACTGCGCACCGAGTAAATCGTTTTGAAATTGATAGAGCTTTAGCTCAGGTCTTATATTAATGGCCGATGGCTCTGGTAAAATAGTAACAGGCGTCTCGAGATAGGTGGTTTCATCCAAAGCTTGATTGATAAAATACCCCAGCATATCAAGATACGTGCTTCGCGCTGTCTGTATCTCAATAACGTGCTGATCCGATTTTAATATTTCAGCTTGAGTAATGTCAGCACCTGATTTAAATGCAATTCCATTGCGGATTGCCGCCTCTGTTTTTAGCAAGGAGGTATTCAAGTCTTTCTTTAGTATTTCAACCTGCACTAATTGAGCATTCATTAATAGAACACCGAAGAAAATTTGATTAATGCGGTCCTTGATTTTAAAAAGTTCTACTTCCAGTTTCTGTTGCTCAATTTGAGAGTTGGCCCGTTGTATTGTGGCTTGACTTTTTACTAACCCTCCATCAAAAATGTTTTGATTGATTTCACCAAATACTTTGTATTGATCTTTTGAAAGCGGTTCAACAAGGATTGCAGGACCCGGAAGGCGTGTAACTTCAGATTGATAGGTAGCTTGGGCACCAATCGTCACCTGAGGCAGATGCCCAGACTGAACATTGGCAATTGTAAACTCAAGGCTCTTCGCAAGCAACTCCTTTTGCTTAATCAAAGGATAATTCTGTCGTGCAAGCTTATAACATTGATCAAGAGTAAGCCGAGTAGGTGATTGAGCGTGAGTGGATTTCGTTGCCCCTATGATAAAGAGCAACAGCAAGTACTGCTTTCTTACTTTAAATAATTGCATGGTTATACTTTTAAAGCTTGTAGGATAAAATCAGTCACCTCTTTTTCCCTCCTCTTCATCACTACTTCAAACCCAACATCATCTGTCTCTAGTATTGTTTTAATAACCGGCTTTGCAATAAATGGATAAATGGCCATTGACATGATGTTCATCAGCAGTTGACTTGGGTCAATGGCTCTGATTTTCCCCTTCTTAATCTCCTCCTTTACCTGAATTGAGAATTTCTTCAAGAGTATACTTGGATGTGCGCCTGCTTTACGCGCATGGTCCAGCATACGTTCAGGATTTTGATTTAATTCTTGAAGAACAAAAATAGGAAGGTAGGGGTGTGCTAGTAGAATGGTGATCTCATGCTCTATGATCGCTCTGATTTTTTCCTCGAGGATTCCCTCTGAAAGAACTATTTCACCCAGGCCCGAAAAAAATTCATGCACACGCTTATTGAAGATAAGGTCAAACATTTTGTCTTTGCTGCGGAAGTAATAATGAAGCAGCGCCCGATTAATTCCTGCCTCTTTAGCAATGTCTTCCATGCGCGCGGCAGCAAAGCCCTTGCAGGTAAATACCTTACCCGCGGCCTCTAAAATGGCTTTTTCTGTCTCATTATCGAGCTTTTCTTTCACCAATTGATTTAACTATTTAGTTAAACTATTATGCCAATTAAGTAAAAAGACTTGAAATCACAAAAAAACCCGGAATTTCTCCCGGGCTTTCATACCTCTTACTACTTATGTCTAACGTCTAAAAAGGATATTCTCCTTTTCCAATCGTATGGTTCGCTACTTTGCGTCTGGCTTCTTTTAAGTTGTAGGCATCTATTTTGGTGAAGCGCTTCAGGCCGAGCATCATAAAGCGTAGCTCGTCTCCTTCGGCAAATCCATAAATGGCTTGCTTGCCCGCACTCGCTGCTTGTTCAATCGCATGGTGCAAATAAATCATCGCCATGGCGATTTCCACTTCGCATGCTTTCTCTCCACGCACACCAAGTAATTTTTCTACACGCAAAATCACCGATTCAGCTACATAGATTTCGATGAGCATATCGGCCAGGTTCATCAAAATCTCCTGTTCATCCGATAGCTTCATCATAAATTTTTGAACAGCAGCACCTGAAACCATCAAGCCTGCTTTCTTCAAATTTGAAATTGCCTTCTTCTCTTTGGAGAAAAGTGTGGTGCTATCACTCGCACCAAAATCAGGAATAGAAGTCAATTCTTTTTGAACTGCCATGGCGGGAGTCATCAAATCCAATGTGCCTTTCATTCCACGTTTTAACAACATGTCGATGGTAAGCAGTCGGTTGATTTCATTCGTTCCCTCAAAGATTCGGTTGATGCGCGCATCGCGATATGCACGATCCATCGGACCTTCTGCCGAGAAGCCCATGCCTCCGTAAATCTGTACACCTTCGTCTACGGAGAAATCCAACACTTCGCTGCCATGCACTTTCAAAATAGCACACTCAATCGCAAAGTCTTCCAATGCTTTTAATCGCGACTGTCCTTTCTCCATTCCTCCTGCTACCAGCGCATCATACGCCTCGTCAATATTTTGAGAAGCGCGATAGTGTGCCGACTCTGATGCAAATATTTTAGTGACTACTTCCGCAATCTTATGTTTGATAGCCCCGAAAGTGGAAATAGCTACGCCAAACTGCTTGCGCTCGCTTGAATATTTTATTGCCTGACTAATTGTTGCCTTCGATCCCCCCAACGCTCCTGCACCTAGTTTGATACGGCCAATGTTCAAAATATTGACAGCAATCTTGAAACCATTCTCACGGTCGCTTAGTAAATTTTCTACTGGTACTTTGCTTTCGTTGAAGAAAACCTGACGGGTAGAAGATCCTTTGATACCCATCTTCTTTTCTTCTTCATTCATGGTGATGCCACCGAATGTCTTCTCTACAATAAAGGCAGAGAGGTTTTTATCGTTGTCAATTTTAGCGAACACGATTAAAATATCCGCGAAACCTCCGTTGGTGATCCACATCTTCTGACCGGTAATCAAATAGTGTTTCCCATCGGCAGAAAGTTTTGCTTTGGTCTTGCCGCTGTTGGCATCCGAGCCAGAATCAGGTTCAGTTAAACAGTAGCACGCTTTCCATTCTCCTGAGGCCAACTTTGGAACATATTTTTTCTTTTGTGCGTCATTTCCATAATATAGAATCGGCAATGTGCCAATGCCGGTGTGGGCTGAGATCGCAACGGCAAATGAATGCCCTGCGCCTACAGCTTCTGCTACCAACATAGTGGTATTAAAATCCATACCAAATCCTCCAAGCTCTTGCGGCACAGATGTTCCCAACAAACCTAATGCTCCTGCCTTATCCAAAAGTGAGGGCATCAACTTCGGGTCTTTCTGCGAGTCGATTAAATCCAAATGAGGATATACTTCTTGCTTCAAAAAATCCTTGCACGTTTGTGCTATCATCTTTTGCTCTTCTGTAAATTCTTCAGGGATGAAAATTTCATGTGCCTGTGTTTCGCGGATGAGGAATTCACCGCCTTTGATTGCTTGCTTAGTTTGGGTTGCTGTTTCCATATGTCTCTATTATTTCGTTGATCGTTGTTAGTTGTTGGTTATTCGTTTGTTTTTGAAAATAGTTTATAAATCCGTTTAGAAGCTTCTTGCATCTGATTACTTGGTCTAACACCTCCTGCAATTCTTGAGCAGAGATAATCTCAAGATCTGAGGCCAAAATCAATTGAGTCTCGACCTCGTAAAGAGAACCTCTGGAGATGAAAAAGAATTGGGTTGAATCCTTAAAATGATTTCGGCCACAACCCTCTGCAATGTTTGATGGGATGGAAATGGCTGCTCTTCGTAATTGGTTCGTCAATCCGAACTGTTCCTCTTTCGGAAATCCTTTGGTCATTTGATAAACGATCTTTACCAAGATCCTTGCTTGTAGCCAAACATCCAATTCTCTATATGACTTAACCTGACTCACGATCAACTATTAACGAACAACCAACAACGACTAATTAAGCAATTCGTAAACCCCTGCCACTCCCTGTCCTCCGCCCACGCACGCAGTTACCAAACCGTATTTCTTGTTTTGTCTGCGGAGTTCGTTGAAAAGCTGAACTGATAAGCGCGCACCTGATGAACCGAGCGGATGACCCACTGCTATGGCACCACCATTTACGTTTAATTTTGTTCTGTCAATGCCCAACTCTTTTACTACAGCCAATGATTGCGCAGCAAAAGCTTCGTTCAATTCGATCAAGTCAATGTCTTGCAATTTCAAGTTGGCGATCTTCAATGCTTTGGGAATAGCTGCTACAGGGCCGATGCCCATGATACGTGGATCCACTCCTGCTGTTGCATAGCTCACCATTCGAGCAATAGGTTTTAGATTCAATTGCTTCACCATCTTCTCGCTCATCACAACAACAAAGGCAGCCCCGTCCGATGTCTGAGAAGAATTTCCGGCTGTCACCGAACCGCCTACGGCAAATACCGGTTTCAATTTTGAAAGTCCTTCAAATGTTGTGTCTGCACGAATGCCTTCATCTTTATTAACTACGTATTCACGTGTTTGCTTTTTCATGTTCTCATCTACATACACTTCCTTCACGGTGATGGGCACCACTTCGTTTGTGAATTTCCCTTCCTTCCAGGCTGCTGCCGCTTTCGCATGCGACTCCACCGAAAACTGATCTTGCTCTTCGCGAGTAATTTTAAATTGTTTTGATACCTCTTCGGCAGTTAATCCCATACTTGTGTAGTAGGTTGGATTGTCTTTAGCAATAGTATAATTCAATGCTGTCTTAAAGCCCATCACCGGAACTAACGACATCGACTCCGTGCCGCCTGCAATAATCACATCGGCTTGTCCTGCATGAATGCGCGCACTGGCAATAGCAATGGCCTCCACACCCGAACCGCAGTAACGGTTGATCACTAAGCCCGGTGTATCGAGCCCTAGAGCAAGGAGTGCAATAATTCTTCCCATCTGCATGCCTTGCTCCGCTTCCGGAACGGCATTGCCCACGATCAAATCATCCACCATCTTATTTTCCAATCCGGGGATTGATTTCACCAAATGCTTAATCACATCCGAGGCAAGATCATCAGGTCGCGTAAAACGAAATCCTCCTTTTTTTGCCTTTCCGACTGCTGTTCTAAAACCTGCTACAATGTATGCGTCCATATTTCTTTTGTTAGTAGTAAGACATAAGTATCAAGTAGTAAGACATAAGTATCAAGTAAAAAGACAAATATTCAGGCATCTTGTGTCTTGTTACTTACGTCTAACGTCTAATTCCTCAATGGTTTCCCTCCCGTTAATATCGCCTGAATTCGTTCCAGTGTTTTCTTCTCGCCTGTCAATGACAAGAATGCTTCACGCTCTAAATCGAGTAGATATTGCTCACTCACTTCTTGTGGCGAAGTCAAATCCCCTCCGCACATAATATTGGCTATCCACTTGGATACTTTTGCATCATGTTCAGAAATATATTTACCCATTCTCATTCCTTGCAAGCCGGCTAAGAATAGCGCCTGACCAGTGCGCCCCTGTACTTTAATATTTTTTGCCTGTGGTTGCATTGTGTAACCCGCTTCTACGAGATCAAGCACGGCTTGCTTTGCATCCGCAATCTGTCTGTCTTTATTCATTGACACCCGATCGAGTTTTTTCAAGATGCCAAATTCACGCGCCTCCTCTGCCGAGGTTGCCACTTTGGCTGTTGCGATAGTCATGAACGCATTTTGAAGTGCATTCAATTCTACATCACCCTCTTCCATCGAATCACTAACACGTTTGGTAAATTCTTTAGTTCCACCTCCACCTGGGATTAGTCCAACACCCACTTCTACCAAGCCAATATAAGTTTCAGCTGCTGCTTGTGCTATGTCGGCATGCATGGTCATTTCACAACCGCCACCTAAGGTTCTGCCTTGCGGACAAACCGCCACAGGCACACCCGAGTAACGAATGCGCATCACTGAATTTTGGAAAGCCTTGATCATGAAATCGATCTCATCATAATCTTGTTCGATCGCATACATAAATACTAAACCTAAATTCGCGCCCAGCGAAAAGTCTGAGCCTTGATGGCCAATCACCAATCCTTTGTAATCTTTTTCTGCCATATCAATGGCTCTATTCATTCCTTCAATCACCGCGCTGCCGAGTGTGAAGCTTTTGCTATGCCAACCGAAGTTGAGAACGCCATCGCCTAAGTCAATGATCTTTGAATCTGCATTTTTCCAAACGATATTCTCACTCTTATTTTCGAGGATGATAAAATTCTCTCTTCCCGAAATGGACTTATAGGTCTTGGTAGGAATATCATAGTACTTCTTCTGACCGTTCTCTGCTTTGTAGAAAGACTTATTTCCCGAAGCAAGCATGTCGTACACCCATTGAGCGGGTTTGTATCCGGCTGCTTCCATGAGCGGAATTGATTTTTCAACGCCCACAGCATCCCATGTTTCAAACGGGCCCAAATCCCAGCCGAAGCCACCACTTACGGCATCATCTATTCGGAAAAGTTCATCGCTGATTTCGGGAATACGATTGGTTACATATTGAAACAACCCATAAAAACAGTCGCGATAGAAGTCACCCGCCTTGTCTTTTCCTGCCAATAATACCTTAAAGCGATCTTTTAAATTGTCAATCGATTTGGTTGTTTCTAGCGTAGCAAATTTTGCTTTTGCCTTTGGCTTATATTCTAATGTTTTTAGATCAAGTGTTAGGATTTCCGTTTCGCCCTTGGCATTCTTTGATTTCTTATAGAAGCCTTGACCTGTTTTATCGCCTAGCCATTTGTTTTGTTCCAACTTCGTTACCACTTCAGGAAGTTTAAACATTTCTCTTCCCTCGTCATTTACTAATCCGGCATAGAGATTATTTGAAACTTTTACCAATGTATCCAAACCAACTACATCAGAAGTACGGAACGTAGCCGACTTGGGTCTGCCAATCACAGGGCCGGTTAACTTATCCACTTCATCCACATTCAAGTCAAACTTGCCCATGGAGTGAATCACTTTCAACAAACCAAAAATTCCCACACGATTACCAATGAATGCGGGAGTGTCTTTGCACAACACCGTTGTCTTTCCTAAAAAAAGATCGCCATAGTGCATCAGGAATTTTGTGACTGTCGGGTCTGTCTTTCCTGTCGGGATGATCTCCAACAACTTTAAATAGCGAGGAGGGTTAAAAAAGTGCGTTCCTGCAAAGTGCTTTTGAAAATCTTCGCTGCGGCCTTCGCCCATCAAATGGATAGGGATTCCTGAGGTGTTGGAAGTGATTAACGTTCCTGGTGTCCTGTATTTCTCTACCTCTTCGTAGACTTTCTTTTTGATGTCTAAATTCTCAACCACCACTTCAATTGTCCAATCTACATTTTTGATCTTGGACATATCGTCATTGAAGTTGCCAAGCTTAACGCGTGAAGCAAATTTCTTACTGAACAGTGAAGCGGGATTAGCTTTCAAAGTAGCATCGAATGCCGCATTCACAATTCTGTTTTTAACAGCAGGATGATCGAGCGTCAGGTTCTTCTTTTTCTCTTCATCAGTGAGTTCCTTGGGTGTTATGTCGAGCAGCAATACTTCACAACCAATATTGGCGAAGTGGCAAGCAATGCGCGAGCCCATGATGCCTGATCCTAAAACTGCGACTTTGCAAATGGTACGGTTCATAATTGGTTGTTGGTTGTTCGTTATTTGTTGTTGGTTAGTAGCCTTCGATCAATGAACACCTACCAACGAACAACGATATCATTGTAAAACTTTCTCGTAAATATTATTCTTCTCAACTACCTGATTAATACTCTGAACTACATCAAAAAAAACATTCAACTTTTGTATGGAGATTTCTTCCCGAACTGCTTCATTGAATCGAAGTACCGTTTCGCGCGATTTCTCTTTCATCTTCTTCCCTTCCTTTGTTAACAAGACTTTTACAGAGCGTTTATCATTTTTGTCTACCTGTCGAAAGATCAATCCTTTCTCCTCCATAGACTTTAAGAGTCTGGTGAGGCTTCGTGGCTCTAATCCCATCAAAGGGCCAATCTTCATGGCGGGCGTTCCTTCTTCAGAGGAGATGTTTAGCAAAGCATACCCAATAGACATCGTCCCATCGTACTTCATGGCCTGCTGATTGTACATGCGCGCAATGGCATGCCAGGCCGTTTTGATGTGAAAGTCTATGGTTTCTTCTCTTTTCAAACGGTTACGAAGGTATAGAAAAATTGTTATGCATGCAGAGTATTATGAAATTTCTTTTTCTAATACTGAGAAATTTTCCCCTCAGGCAATCCACACCAGATGTGACTAAGATCATGTTTTTGACTGTCCAACATCATTAATTAAGAACCTGCCGGGCTGCAATTTTGGGTAACAAAACGAAAGGGTATGAAAAAAAATCTCTCATGGAATACTGTTTTATCAATTTTCATTCTTGTCATAATTGGTACCGCTAAGCAAAGTCAGGCCCAGGCCAGTTTTAAGCAAAGTAGTGAGTCATACATTACCATAGCAGGAACTTCAACGCTTCATGAATGGACAATGTCCTCTTCACAACTACAATTAGTTGTTGCTGCTGAGACCCAAGCGGATGGTACCATTGGCCAAATCAAGTCACTGTCCCTGTCGGTGCCTAGCCAAAGTTTGAAAAGTGCAAATAAAGGTATGGATAAGAATGCCTATAGCGCCCTTAAAGTTGACAAAAACAAGACCATCAATTTTATCATGAGTTCTGCCACCGTTCAGAAAAATATTATTCAATGTTTCGGTAATCTCTCCATTGCGGGAGTAACAAAACAGGTCAGTGTTGATGCCACCTGTGCTGTAAAGAGCGGTAACTCATCATTGATTTGCACTGGCAGCGAGACACTAAAGATGAGCGACTATCAAGTGGAAGCTCCTTCGTTCATGTTTGGTACCGTAAAAACCGGAGACGAAATAATCATCAGTTTTAATATTGAACTAGTACCAAATAATAAATAATTACTTAATAAACTTAAAACCAATTTAATTATGAAAATGAATCGATCAATTTATCTCATGGCCTTTCTGCTGACATCAAC
>JANNRV010000096.1:0-2002 GCA_031401775.1 Bacteroidia bacterium
CAAGACTCCACCAAACCTCACGTCCTGGTAGTAGAAGACAACAACGATCTACGAGCATTCATCATTGATTCATTGGGCGATGAATTTAATTTCCTCGAAGCAGAGAATGGAAAGTTGGGGCTTGAAGTAGCCACCAAAGAAGTTCCGGATCTGATCATCAGCGATGTGATGATGCCTGAGATGGATGGCATAACCATGGCTACAAAAATCAAGAAGGACATTCGCACCAGTCACATCCCGCTGATTCTTCTTACCGCAAAATCAACGGAAGACAGTAAGCTAAGCGGCTTGCAAAGTGGAGCCGATGATTACCTCACCAAGCCTTTCAACAAAAATGAATTGTTGTTGAAAGTCCGCAATGGAGTAAGCAGGCAATTGAAGCTGCGTGAAAAATTACGTGCAGAGTTAATGAGCACCGCACCGAAAGTAGAGGTGCTCTCAGAAGATGAAAAATTCTTGAACAGCGTTAAAGAAAAAATTCTCGAACGCCTCAGCGATGAACAACTGAGTGTTGAATCACTGGCAGAGGATATGGGCATGAGCCGGGTGCAGTTATACAGAAAAATTTCAGGGCTCACGGATATCTCCGTGAATGAATTGATCCGGAAGCTGCGCTTGCAAAGAGCAGCCCAACTCCTCCAACAAAACTGGGGACCTGTCTCTCAGGTGGCGTATGAAGTAGGCTTCTCTAATCTTTCGTATTTCAGTAAAGTGTTTAAAGAGGAGTTTGGAGGGTTGCCTAGTGAGTATGTTGGGAAAATTTAATGAGCCAGTGTTTAAGGCCTGCCTGCCGGAGCCCCGATTGCTATCGGGGCGTAGGCAGGAGGAGTTTGGGGTGTTGCCGAGTGAGTATGAAGTGAAGACTTAATTATGTATTAGATGTTAAGGAAATTCTTTATAGATCGTTTTACGGGAGAGGAAACGTATAAGCCATATACTGCGTCCACGTATTATAGCTCCAATTCTGAAGGAGTGCCTTTCACTTTTTACCTGAATGCGGTAGTGGGTGGAATAACGCCTAAGCAACTTCAGTCCGGTAACATGGGCGTGGCCGGGTGCAACTTCAATTTGTTTTATTTTTTCATGGAGAGCAAGAAGCAAATCAAGATGATTGACTTTGTCAATGTCCCTTTTAAAACTGGGATGGTAAATAATGTTCATCAGCTCAAATCGCTGATGCGTTTGTCTAAATACTTTTTGAAAGCTTCCTTAGATATATTACCTTTTTCCTTCAATCCCTCTTCAATCATCTCCCCTAAATACAGGTCTTCCAGGTTTTTCCCAGTCATTACTTTGGAGGTTTTCCTGTATTGTTTAATCAGCTTAGCAGCAAAGGTGGCTTCACGTTGGTTCTTAAACCGGGCTATCAAAACAGTCATAGATTCTTTTGTAGTAAAGATACAGGTTTTGAAAAATTTTACAAGGTATGTCACTTGGCGCATTCAGTTGGGCTTTCTTAATCTATCCTATTTCAGCAAAGTGTTTAAGGCCTACCTGCCGGAGCCCCGATTGCTATTGGGGCGTAGGCAGGAGGAGTTTGGGGTTATACCTTCTGAGTATGTTGGTAAAATTTAGTGAGCAAATGTTTAAGTCCTGCATGGCGAAGTCCCGATGTAAGTCAGGACGCAGATTGGAGGAGTTTGGGGTCTTGCCATCGGAATATAAGATTAAGGTCTTGGCTCTACAATGCAATCCCCACCTTCACTCCTTGCTCAATCGCCCTCTTGGCATCCAACTCTCCTGCTTCTAAAGCTCCTCCAATAAGATGAACGTTTGTGTGCTTTTCTTTTAGCTTGGTAAAGAGTTGATTGTTTGAAACCTGCCCCGCACAAATGATCACATTATCGACCTCTAAGAGTTGAGGTACACCCTTCACCTGAATATGCAATCCGGCATCATCTATTTTTTGGTAGGTAACATCGTCCATCATTTTTACTTTTTTCATCTTCAACGCGGAGCGATGAATCCAGCCTGTAGTTTTACCTAACCTCTCACCGAGTTT
>JANNRV010000097.1:0-10342 GCA_031401775.1 Bacteroidia bacterium
CGGAATAAAATGAAGAATGAATTTCAGAAGCGCGAAGGCGATGCATTGACGTTCACACCAATTTTTATGGAAGCCGTGGTACTGGCCATTAAAGATTATCCGATGATCAATATTCAGGTGGATGGAGACCGGATTATCAAAAAGAAAGACATCAACATTGGTATGGCCGTGGCCCTACCTTCCGGAAATCTCATTGTACCCGTTATTAAAAATGCCGATCAGTACAATCTTTCCGGTTTGGCCAAAGCGGTCAATGATCTTGTGAAACGGGCCAGAGAAAATAAATTGAAGCCCGATGACTTAGCTGGTGGTACGTATACCATTTCAAATGTAGGAACCTTTGGAAATGTAATGGGCACCCCGATCATTATGCAACCTCAGGTTGGAATTCTGGCTATTGGTGCCATTCAGAAAAAACCTGCTGTCATTGAAACTCCTTCGGGTGATGCTATTGCTATCCGTCACAAAATGTTCCTCTCTCATTCCTACGACCACCGTGTGGTTGATGGGGCGCTGGGAGGAAGTGTATTGCGAAGAATAGCAGATTATCTTGAAAAATTTGACGTCAATAGGGGTATTTGATAATAAGGGCATCTCTCAAAACCCTGTCAGGTTGAGCCTGTCGAAACCAACTTGTCGCTTTTTGAATTCAAAAACGACTTCGACAAGCTCAGTCTGACAAACAATTTTAGGTTTTTAGAGATGCCCATAATCTATACTAAGCGCAATCTTCAAATACACGTTTTCGATCTTCCTTTTTTGTAGGTGCTGAGTTCTCCTTCTTCGTAGCCTTTTGAGGAGGTGAAATAAACCACGGTAAGACAGCGATGAGGAGGGTAATCAAGAACCACATTAAAAGTTTCCGGTCGGTCTTTTGTTCAGCAGTCATTTTTTGCAAATATTTCCTAGTGTACGTTCAAGTGATCATCTGGTTAATTTTTTAACAAACCTTTAACAATTCAATTGTTTTTATCACCCTTTCAAAATCTACGTCAGGAATGTTTTAATATTGCCACTCAAACACAGCGATTATGAAATTTGGAACAAAAGCGGTTCATGCAGGAGTTGAACCCGATCCCTCAACAGGAGCTATCATGACTCCCATCTATCAAACTTCCACTTACGTGCAGGAGTCCCCTGCAAAACACAAAGGATACGCCTATGCAAGGGGAGCAAACCCCACACGCAATGCACTGCAAAAAAGTATTGCTGCATTAGAGAACGGAAAATTTGGTCTCTGCTTTTCCTCAGGAATGGGTGCTACGGACGCAGTAATCAAGTTACTCAATCCGGGAGATGAAGTGATCACGAGTAATGACCTCTATGGTGGTTCTTACCGAATGTTTAAAAAAGTATTCGAAAGGTTTGGTATCAAATTTCATTTCATTGACTTGACGAATACTGAAAACATTCGCCCCCTCATCAACAAGAATACAAAGCTGATGTGGCTGGAAACGCCCTCCAATCCACTGATGAGTATCATCGACATCAAGGCTTGTACAGACATCGCCAAAAAGAACAACATCCTCGTGGCAGTGGACAATACATTTGCCTCACCCTATTTACAAAATCCGCTTGAGCTAGGGGCGGATATCGTTATGCATTCCGTTACAAAATACCTGAGTGGACACAGTGATGTAATTATGGGAGCTTTGGTGGTCAATGATGAAAAACTCTATCAGGACCTTGCTTTTATTACCAACTCGTGTGGAGCCGTACCCGGTCCACAAGATTCATTTTTGGTGCTACGCGGCATCAAGACATTGCATCTTCGAATGGAACGCCATTGCTTCAATGGAAAAATAATTGCTGATTACCTGGCAAATCATCCCCAGGTTGGAAAAGTCTACTGGCCTGGGTTTGCAGATCATCCCAATCATGCCATCGCCAAAAAACAAATGAAAGACTTTGGAGGGATGTTGTCATTCACATTAAAGAACGACAATCTGGCCAATGCCATTAAATTCATGGAGAACGTTGAACTATTTTCGTTAGCTGAATCATTAGGGGGGGTAGAATCTCTTATCAATCATCCAGCTTCCATGACACATGCCAGTATTCCTAAAGAAGAGAGAATTAAAAATGGTTTAAGTGACTCTCTAATTCGTTTGAGTATTGGTGTTGAAGATGTTGAAGATCTGATTGAAGATCTGAATCAGGCATTGGAAAAGCTCTAGCACGAATTTACATTCACAATAAAAAAGCCCCATCCGATAGTTATCTCGGGATGGGGCTTTTGCTTTTTGAACTTATCTGTAATTAGAAAGATTAATTATCCTTCTTTTCAATCTCGTTGTGTTTGGCTCTACGGATGTTACGACTGGCCCTGTCTTGCTTGTTTTCTAAGCGTCTGCGCTCGGAGACTGATACATCTCCATCCGCTTTCGCTCTTCTTTCGCTTCTGCGAATATGTTTTTGTTGTGAATTCAATGCTGAAGCTTCTCTTTTAGTAAGTTCTCCATCTTTACGCCCTTCGTGAATTCTGGTGCGTTGAACACCTTCCCGGACATCAGCCCTTTGAGTTCTGTCTTGTGCAAAGCTGGCAAGGTTGATTAATACAAATAAGGATGTTACTATAACTAATTTTTTCATGGTTTTATTGATTTTTGCCTTTAGACCGATCCGCTTCAAAAGGGTTTAAAGGGAATCTTAAAAATTAAGTAGCTCTCTTTTGAGTACCTTAATCAGAATTTTTACAGGAAATTGTTCTTCTTTCCTTTGATAAAAAAATAAGTGCATTTGATGAAACCTTTAAATGCCTAAATCGTTATTAATAGCAATACTACCAATTTAATAAGTATTACTTAATGTCCTTTTTCAGCCCAAAATCTACTCTTTTTCTCATCTGCTCTCTGTTTTTCACTCAGGAAACAGGGATTGCCGGAGTATTATCAAGCCCCTTTGTTACTACTGAGATAGAATTGGAATTGGAAAATGAAACTAAAAAAGAAGAATTAGAAAGTATCATCACCGGTTCAATTCGGTCAAAGCCAAATAGAAATTCTAAACCCGTTAAATATCTCGTCACCAATTCGACTAGTAGATTCTCAGGTATCTTATTCTCAGGGATCTATCAAAAGAAATCAAGGACAATAGCTTATCATTCTCTCCTAATTTAAGTCATTCCTCATTTTCAGGGAGTTCAAATCTGTATTGAACTCTGATCAACTATTTTCTATCTCAATTACCGGTAAGACTAAACAATTACTACGATGAAGAGTAACGTTTCTATGCTTGCCTATTGCAAGCAGGTTCTAAAATCAGTCTGCATATACAATAGGAGACTCTTTAAAAAGGAATACAGGAAATCACTCAAGCTATTATGCAAGCCTGAGGTAATTGAACTAAAAAACTGGTTAAGAAGAAGACATGAACAATAACTAAACACACTAAAAAATACTTTTATGAAACTCCTATTAAGTTTGTTACTAATCGTTTCTGCTGCCGTCAGTCATGGACAGGGACGCTCTAAAAATTATAAAGACCTTCAAGACGCTGTTAAATACAGGGACAGCGTAGAATGGCTGACACTCCGGGGTCAGCACTTGAAAAATTTTCCACAGGAAATCCTCATGTTCAATAATCTCAAATACCTGGACCTGAGCAAAAATGAGATCACCGAGCTGCCTGCAAATATTGGAGAACTCAGAAACTTGTTTTATCTGGATCTTTCGGGTAATCAGATATCCACTTTGCCAAAGGGTTTCTCCAATATCAAAAGCCTTCGTAATCTTTATCTTGATTACAATGGCGAACAAAACTTGGATGAGGACTTTGATGTGTTGAGCAAACTTCCGCTACTGAGAGTTTTGGATATTCATGGTGACAGTATCCGGTCTCTGCCTTCGTCTATTGGCAAGCTGAAAAGTTTAGAGTATCTGGAGCTATCCGAAAACCGAATTTCGGTTTTGCCGGCTGAATTTTCATTGCTCAAAAATTTGCAAATTCTCTACATTGATAATAATAAGTATTTTGATCTGTCCAGAAATCTGCCCATTCTGAGTCAACTACCTAACCTGAAAGAATTGCATTTGGAAGGTGATCATTTTAAACAGCTTCCTCCTCAAATAAATTCTTTACTGTCGTTGGAATATCTTTATCTGAACAACAATCAATTGCAAGAGTTGCCAAAAGAAGTCTTTGGAATGAATAAGATAAAGTTCATTGATTTCAGTGATAACAAATTGCCCCACCTTTTGCTGGACAAGTACCGAGATGACTGGGCTCCTACATTGAGAATGATATTTTAATCCTTAAAACAAACTAAATAATCAGTTAAACCCAATAAATATGAAAACGCTAAAAATATTCCTAATTACTCTTCTTGCTTTTGTTATGATGAATTGTTCCGTAATCCGGCAAGGAGAGGTTGGTATGAAACGAAAACTCGGAAAGCTTAATCCGGGAATTCTGCTGCCCGGAGCGGTGGGCTACAATCCCTTTATTACCGCCATTATAAAAATGCCTATCCGAACAATGAACATGGAAATCAGTGCTAATCTTCCTTCTAAAGAGGGTCTGAACGTTACGGCTGTGATATCAATTCTCTATCGCATTGTTCCTGAAAAGGCACCCTCTATTGTAGAAAATATCGGTGTGGGTAATGAGGCCAATGTGATCAGTAGTGTTTTTCGATCTTCTGCGGCAGATGTTTGCTCTCGATTTTACGCTAAGGACATGCATTCCGCTCAACGTGCGACCATCGAAAAGGAAATTACTGAACAAATGTCCCAAATATTAACCCCGCGAGGTTTTGAAATAGAAGCTGTCCTTCTTAAAAATATTGCCTTACCAACCGGTCTGGCTCGGGCTGTAGAAGAGAAATTAGAGGCAGAACAAGGAGCCCAAAGGATGGAATTCTTATTGGATCGTGAAAAGCGCGAAGCACAACGCAAGATTATTGAAGCTGAAGGTATTCGCGATGCACAGAAAATAATTTCAGAAGGTTTGAATAAAAATATAATTCAATGGCAAAGCATTGAAGCATTTCGTGAATTGGCAAAATCAGGCAATGCCAAAGTAATTATCACCGATGGCAATGCGCCTATGTTGATTAATCCATCCATAAATGAAAACTAAAATAAACCCTCCACGATTTGGCAAATCTCTGAGTGGAATTAAAACTAACTATATGAAACTTACCTGTCTTTTTACTATTGCTATGCTCTGCACAGCTCCTTTCATAAGTATTGCGCAATCCCATTTAACACGAAGCACTTCTCTACATGAAGCCTATCAGAAAGCAGAGACATGCGAATGGTTGGATCTGAGCAAACAAGAAATTCGAGAACTTCCCGATTCATTATTTTTGCTGATTAACCTAAAGTATCTTGACCTAAGCCGCACAAACCTTCAAGAGTTACCCGCACGAATAGGCGAACTCAAGCAACTGCGCTACCTGGTACTCTCGCATAACCAACTCAAACATCTTCCACGAGAGATCGCAGAACTCCGGCTATTACAATCACTCTATCTCGATCATAATCCGGAATTGGATGTAGCAGAAGCCATTCACCATCTCAACGGACATCCTAACCTACATATGCTCAGTCTCGCAGGAGATCACATTAGTACCATTCCCTCCGAGATTAGTAGTCTTAAGGTACTGGAAAGTCTGGAACTGTCTGAAAATGAATTTACAACGCTTCCGGAGACAATGATCCAAATGAAAAAATTAAAAGTGTTGTATATCAACAACGACCCCTACTTTAATCTTAAAGACAATTTCCGTGTATTAAGTAAAATTAATAGTTTAAATGAATTGCATATTGAAAATGATTCCATGAATGAGATACCAGCAGGCATAAGTCAACTCAAATCAATTGAGTATTTGTTTCTTGTCGGAAACAATATTACTGAGTTACCCACTGAAATTGGCAAGATGAAAAAGTTGAAACTACTGGATATGAGCGATAATCCGCTCCCTCCTCCGCTCTATAATGAAACACTATCTCCTCAACTCAACATTAAATTCCGAAAAAAAGAAAATTAAGAATATTTCAAACACCCATACAAACAATTGATTTAAGGGTGGTTTTAAAAATCTGTTATATTGACCCCGATAGCTATCTGGTTTAGTCTGACAATTTTCTTAACATTCACAAACTAAAGACAATATGAAAACTGAACATGGCTTGATAAGAACATGGAAATGGGTAGTGTTAGAAGAAAATCCTAAACCCGATGAATATATCGCAGTCATTGCGGTAGATGAAAATCGCCTTTCTAAACTTGAACGAAAGCCATGCTCAACTTATGAAACCAGTGAACTGGCGTTAGTCCGGGCTCGCTTGCTGCGGGAATATTTTAATGTACGAAGTATTAGAATATTCTATTTGGAAGGCAATTCTTCCTTACTTAAGCAATAAAAAATTAATCTACTTTGCGAACACACAATACCATTACAAACTGTACTCATTGTAAATAAAAATGCAAAAATATATACAGACGTCATTCTTTCTTTTCATATCCGTAGTGTGCTCCGCACAACAAAACCTGTTCAATATACCCTCCGGTGATATTACTCCTGCAAAGAAATTATTCTATCAACAACAATTCAATTTTTACCAGATTGATGAGCTTGAATCCAAATCTCATTTTGTCTATGGTTTGGGAAAAGGATGGGATGCCGGGCTAAACTTTATCGACCTGCCACTTAAAATTAATGATCAGAAAATTTTATCGTTCAATGACAATAGTAATCGCAAACCCCTCTATCCATTACTAATGGCCTCTTTACAAAAGCAATGGCAAATAGCTTCCCATTGGCAGATCAATTTGGGTATACAAGCAGGGCCCAATCTTAGTAACAATATCAATAACAAGAAAATTGCCTATTTCAATTATGCCGTGGTGCGATGGAGTCCGCTGGACAAGGCTCACCTGTTAGCAGGATCTTACTATACAAACAATGTATTCGTAGGCGGGCCGCCTGAACGGCAGATCGGCTTTATGGCCGGTTATGAATATAAATTGAGTAAGAAACTTTTATTGATGGGTGATTTTATTTCTGGCCATCACAAAAAGTCCCAGACCGTGATCGGAGCAGGATATACGTTTGGAAACCGTATCCAACTTTTTTTAGGTGGACTACTCGCTTTTCCAAATCGGGCACTGCAAAATGGACTAGTTGTAGAGCTCAATTGGTATGGTTGGGACTTCATGAAAAAGTAATAGGATGAAAAAACAAAACCTATCAGCGGGCAATTTCGAGAGAAATGCTAAGGATATTCTTTTCATCAGCATGGGAATTGTTTCTGCCGGCTTCGGACTAAAATCATTTCTCCTGCCTAATCATTTTCTTGATGGTGGGATTACGGGTATCTCATTACTCATCAATGCTGTAGGAGGATTTAATGTTTCAATCTTGCTTTTTCTGTTAAATATCCCATTTATCATTATTGGCTATTATCACATTTCAAAAGGCTTTGCGTGGAAAACATTAATTGCCGTTATCGGGCTATCGCTAATTCTTACATTCATTGAATTCCCTTTGATTACCTCAGATCGATTGTTGATTGCCTTCTTTGGAGGTTTCTTTTTAGGCATGGGCATTGGCCTCTCCATCAGGGGTGGATGCGTACTCGATGGTACAGAAGTGCTTGCGATTTACACGAGCAGGCGAACGGCAATTTCAGTGGGTGATATTATCCTAATCCTCAATATTTTGATCTTTGGTGCTGCGGCATATTTAATTAATGTTGAAATAGCCATGTATGCAATTCTAACATTTTTAGTTGCCTCCAAAACAGTGGACTTCATTGTGCAGGGAATTGAAGAGTATACCAGTGTAATAATCGTATCTTCAAATAGTGAATTGATCCAAAATTCCATTATCTCAGTTATGGGAAGAGGAGTTACCATACTTAAAGGAACAGGTGGCTACGGTAAAAAAGGTAGGCAAGACAAGAATATCGATGTGATTTATACAGTAATTACCAGACTGGAACTGCAGAAGATGAGATCTGAAATAGCCAAAATTGACGAACATGCCTTTGTTGTGGAGAGTCGTGTCAATGATATTCAAGGTGGAATGATTAAAAGGCGGGCAATGTAAAGTGTGAGTGCTTTATAATCCAATCAAGACTTTCCGGAAGCCATCTCAAAAATACTACCACCACTGTCAAAACGAGGTTTCGACAAACTCAACCGGACATTGACTTTATTTTTGAGATGGCTTCTAGTCCTTTTCAACGAAATTCAAATCACGCGCAAAGGTCTCATCAATGGATCGCAAGGCAATCAGAGCGATAATGATTGTGATTACACCGACTATTAGTGCTCCATTGATCATACCAAAAGATTCACGAAGATATTTGAACAACCAGGTCAACGGAACTACTGTACCCCGTATAAAATTAGGAACTGAAGTCGCCACGGTAGAGCGAAGGTTAGTTCCAAATTGCTCGGCAGCGATAGTAACAAAAAGCGCCCAATATCCAATACCTACTCCCAAGAGGAAGCATGAAACATAAAAAAAGTCAACGGTTCGAAAGGGCATGAAAAGATAGAGTAGCACAAAAGCAAGGGTTAAGAAGATATAGAGAAAAACTACCTTTCTTCTCGACCGTAATGCTTGCGTAATAAATCCGCTCGTCAAATCACCCACTGATAAGCCTATGTAACTAAACATCACAGCATCTCCTGCGATGATCGATCCGTCAATGTGGAGTGCTCTCGAAAATTCGGGCGAGAACGTAACCAGTATGCCAATGACATACCAAATGGGAAGACCAATAAAAATACATCCAATAAATTTTCTAAATCTCTCCTTGTTAGTAAACAACTGAAAAAAATTGCCGAGTTGGACAGATTGCTCTTTTACTTTTAAAAAAATCCCTGATTCGAAAATACTGATCCGTGCAAGCAGTAAGACGAGTCCAAGACCACCACCAATGAAGTAGGCTATTTGCCAGTCAAATTTTTTAGAAATAAAATTGGCAAACACAGCTCCCATCAAGCCGACAGCAGCAACTAGGGTGGTTCCGTAACTTCTTAAATTGCGAGGCAATACTTCCGAAACCAAGGTAATTCCTGCTCCCAGTTCACCGGCCAATCCAATGCCCGCTATAAATCTAAAAATTGCATATTGATCAACCGTAGTAGCAAAGCCATTCGCAATGTTTGCCAATGAATAAAGTAAAATAGAACCGAAGAGTACGGAAAGCCTTCCACGTTTATCCCCCATGATTCCCCAAATGATACCTCCAATAAGCAGTCCTGTCATTTGAACTTGCAAAAGAAATTCACCCTCGCTGAAAAGCATGTCCTCGGGGACACCCATAGAAATAAGACTTGGCTTGCGTACAATGCTGAAAAGCAAAAGGTCATAGATATCAACAAAGTAGCCCAGCGCTGCCACGATCACCGGAATACTAAAAAGGGGCTTTAAACTTCGATCTTCCATGAATAAATTTTGCATGAAAATAGCGGAGTTTACCGAAAAGTCAACATCACTCCACAACTCTACCCATTTTGCCTCTCATAGAAAATGACAAGGATGTTTGATGCTTTCAGGCTATCTAGGAGCGCAAAATAAATTCGATATATGAAAAAAGTAATTCTTCTTTTCTCCGCTGCCCTCCTTTTCTGTGGCAGTTTGGAAGCTCAGAAAAAAAACAATATCCCGGTCAAAGCAACCCTTGGCTACGATGAAAAATTATATGGCGCAATGGAGTGGCGTAGCATTGGCCCCTACCGGGGAGGGCGTTCGGCAGCCGCAACCGGTGTGCCCGGTAAACCTAATTTATTTTATTTTGGCTCGACCGGTGGAGGTGTCTGGAAGACCAACGATGCTGGCAATACATGGAGTAACATTTCCGATGGATTCTTTGGTAGCTCCATTGGATCAGTAGCGGTCAGTGATTGGGATAACAATGTAATTTATGTTGGTGGTGGTGAAGGGACCGTCAGAGGAAATGTATCTTCCGGTACAGGAATGTGGAGATCAACGGATGCTGGAAAAACGTGGATATCCATTGGACTCAAGGACTCAAAACATATTCCCCGCATCCGCATTCATCCAAAAAATCCAGACCTCATTTATGCAGCGGTCCTCGGAGATTTATTTAAATCTTCTGAAGAGCGTGGTGTTTACCGCTCCGAAGATGGTGGGAAGAATTGGAAAAGAATTTTGTTTGCCAATGCTGATGCGGGAGCCGTAGAGCTGTGCATGGATCCAAATAATCCACGCGTACTATACGCATCTACCTGGAGAATCCGAAGGACACCCTACAGTCTTGAAAGCGGTGGAGAAGGATCTGCACTTTGGAAGACCACAGATGGTGGTGAAACTTGGACCAACATTTCAAAAAATGAAGGATTGCCTAAAGGATTGTGGGGG